>JALVDG010000174.1 GCA_027009095.1 Thiotrichaceae bacterium | reverse complement strand
TGCTTATTGCGATGAGCATTGGTCTTGTGGTGATTGGTGGAGCGTATCAGTTATTTGCATCAACAGGACATTCTGTACGCCTAATTGAGACACAATCACGAATGCAAGAAGATGCGCGTTTTGCTTTCTCATTTATTGCAAAAAAACTCCAACAGGCAGGGTATTTTGGTTGTCAAGAAGGCACAAAAGATACGATGAAATCATTAGTGAATACAACAAGTAACAGCTTTAGACCTTGGCGAAGTATCGAGGGCTGGGAGGCATCAGGTACATCTTATGGAGAGCAATTTCATGCGGTCTTAAATGATACAGTTGTGAGTGCGCATAATAATTCTCATTGGTCTAGCTCTGATGGCGCTGTCTTAGATTCTGGAGTCTACGCAAAAAGACGGTCTGATATTATTAAAATATGGTATGCCTCTGATAAAGCAACACCACTGACGACAGTGTCATCAAATGAAGTTACTTTTTCTCCTTTTGACTTAGAGAAAGGGGATATTGCAGTTATTAACGATTGCACTTCGCTGAAATTAGTCCAAGTCTGTAGTTGTGATTCAGGGGATGCAGCGGTTTGCAGTGGCTCAGATACAAAGGCTAACTTTGCTAACTGTTCTGCAAGCAACACGACTCCTGCGAATATATCAAGCAATATTGGCAGTATTAATTTAGTGACAGCAGAAATGAGAACTTTAAAGGAAGCTATTTTCTTTGTGAGTAAGCGAGGCAATGATCGTAATAATTTACCTTCATTATATTGGAAAAATTTAGGAAGCCATGCTCGGGCAGGTAGTAAAAAAGAGATACTAGAAGGGGTTGAAAGCTTGCAAATAGTTTATGGTGAAGATACCGATGGTGATAAAACACCTAATCGTTATGTCTCAGCTGATTTAGTCTCTGACTGGAACAATATCACCAGTATTAGAATAAGTCTGTTGCTTGTTTCTAGAAATGAATTGCTACCAGAAGCAATGCCTGTTGATTTTAATCATCATGCTATTTTAGTCGATTCAGGAGACCGTCATTTAAGAAGAGTCTTTACAACCACTATCGCATTACGTAATCGGGTGACAGGTTATTAATTATGAATACATTTAAAAAGCAACAAGGTGTTGTATTAATAAGCAGTCTTTTTATTGTTTTGATTTTAACAATACTGGTTTTTTCTGCGGCACGAAGCACGATTATTCAGGGAAAAATGTCAGCAAATCTTCGTGAAAGAGATCTTGCGTTTCAATCGGCTGAAACAGCACTGCTATCAGGTGAAAAATACCTGCAAAATATTAGCCCATTACCTGTCTTTGATAATGATTCGGGAAAATATGTTTTTGATAAAACGCGATTATTTCAAGGAGATAACTCATGGGATAATTTAACGGCTTCTCAATATTCACAATCATTACACCAAGTGAAAGGGCTGCCAAAATATCTTATTGAAAAAATAGCAATCGTTGATACAGCAGGTGAAAGTTTAGATGCATCAAAACCAGAGTTTTCTAATTATTATCGTGTGACAAGTCGTTCGGATAACGGTCATGCGACAGTTGTTTTACAAAGTATTTATCGTCGTTAAGCATCTTAAGTATAAGCTTAAATAGAGTTAAGCTATGCAATTATTTGATGGGTTGTGGTAATGTTTGTTTTTTGTTCAAATTGTTTATAAGTTAATGATAAATAATGAATAAAACTACCTTTCTATATGAATAGCAGTTGAATAAGAATAAAATGTACTTGCAAAAACCACTAGAAAACAGTCAAATAGGGGTAGTTATTTTAGTCAAGGAGACTCCCCAATGACCAAATTTTTATTAGGCTTTTTTAGTTTCGGTTGGCTGCGAGGCCTCGATTTTCTGCCTCCCTTATTGCTTCGTTTGTTCTTAGCACCTATGTTATGGGTGTCTGGAAGTAAAAAGCTAGGTTTGTTTGCGGGAAGTGGTATCGAATGGTACAACCCAATGACATGGTTCGACTCAGCAACTTATCAAGCAAGTGTTGATGCTTTAAGCGCAACGCCAATGCCAGCACCAGAGCTTATGAATGGAGTCATCGGTGGTGTGGAAGTAGTTGCTGCCTTTTTATTGTTTATTGGTTTTGCAGTACGTTGGATTTCATTGCCTCTATTAGCTCTAATGGGATTCACTATTCTATTAGCACTAGGTAGTCAAGATCCTCTAACAGCAGGCAAAAATATGTTAATGAATCATGGTTTTACTGATGCAACAGAAGATCGTTTAACCGTTGGCGTTATGTATTTTATCATGTTGCTGTCATTATTCTTTATGGGGGCAGGGCGCTTCTTTAGTGTTGATTGGTTTTTGTATCGCAAACTCCAAAAGAAAATACATATGAAAGATACAGCTACAGCGGAAGAAAATATCGATGATGATATCGATGATGATCCTTTTGATATAGATTCAACAACAGAAGGACGTAATCGCTAAATGTTAGTATTTACTTTAAAATAGTTTTTAATAAAAACGGATGCTTTTTAGTATCCGTTTTTTATTTGTGTCGATGTTTCTATTTATTTTGCTAATTTTGAGCGTCGTAAAAGAACATAAACAGCGCCTGTTCCACCATCTTTAGCTTGTGCTGAGTGGAAAGCAAGGACACGAGGGTGTTGTTGCAACCAATGATTAGTTTGGCGTTTTAAAACAGGTTCTTTATTAGCAGAGCGATGACCTTTGCCATGAATGATACGAACACAACTGCCTTCAACTTGTAGTGCTTCCTCTAGAAAATTTATCAATAGCCTTTTAGCCTGCTGTAGATTTAAGCCGTGCAAGTCAATCTCATCAATGATTATGTATTGTCCTCGGCGTAATTTTTTAAATACTCTTTTTTGTATTCCTATGTCTTGATAACTCAGTGTATCTGTGGGCTGGACAGGAGCAACCTCAGCCTCATCTGATAAAGTGTCTATAACAGGAGGATGTTTCTCTGCATCGTGCTGTAATTGCTTGTTGCTAGGTCTGATTTTATGGGTGACTGTATCGTTGTGTAATGGTTTTATATCTTTTACTGCTTGTTGAAATAATAGGCTTTCACTCTCAATACCAGAGGGAGCTTGATGTTGTTTCTTAATTTTTGTTTTTGATTTTTTAGCTGGGGTAGGATCAATATTGGAGTTAGCTTTTTTGGGTGTTGTTTTATTTTGTGATAGTGGTTGTATATCTCTGACTGCTTGTTGAAATAACCGTCTATCATCTTCTGAGAGTATCGTAGTCGGTGCTTTTTTGTTCTGTTTTTTTGGCATCGATAATTGCTTGATAAAGCTAAGTGGTAAATATTAATCATAACAAGATAACATAAATAAACCAGTATCTTGCATATTAGTATTATCAGA
>JALVDG010000173.1 GCA_027009095.1 Thiotrichaceae bacterium | reverse complement strand
TTCAAGTGTTTGTAAAAAAGGCTACCCAAATCAGCTAGCTTTTAAAGAAAAAATAAAGGTAACTACTCAGTTTGAACTCTATTTTTCCTGATTTCTGCGTTAAAAGCACTCATTTTACACCGTAAACTCTGCCTTTTTTCCTTAAAATCAAACAAGATAGAGTATAATCTGAATAGTTACTGATTATGCTAAATAGTTACAAATTAAAGTAGATTATTTGCCGAATATTTTACTAGCCATATTGATAGCACCGCTAATACCACCAATGGAGTCTAGAATAGATCCACCACTACTTGCTTTGTCTACCATATTAGGTAGTGCATCACGTAACCCGCCTACTGCCTCGTCTTCACTTAAACCTAGTTTATTGGCAAACTCCGAAATTTTGTCTGATCCAAAAATATCGGTAATTTGGCTATGAGATACTTCCTTATTTTCACCATCACCAAGCCAAGATGAAGCTATATCTGCCATATCAGCACTTTGCATTTTGCTAAGAATAGAACCAAAATCAATTCCTCCGCCATTACTGTCGTTACCACCAGCAAGCCCAGAAAGTGCTGATATAAGGCTACCCATATCAAGATTGCTACCATTATCGCCGCTCATCTTGCTATTGATGAACATTGTTGCGCCCATTTTAATTAAATCACCCATATCCATAATATATTTACCCGTGTTTGTGTATTTAGTAGATCAATGTACCCCCATATTATGTATGATGAGTACTAAAAATCAAAATTATCTAACCACTTAGCCCTATAATTCCTTAGCTATGTAGAAAGAGAGAAAACTAAGTTATTATCAAGTTTGCTATATATTATTCCATTGGAATACGAATTTTTTGTCCTGGAAAGATTTTATCGGGATCCTTAATAACCTCACGATTATCTTCAAATATTTTTTTGTACTTATTACCATCACCATAGAATTTATCAGCAATTTTCCATAGGCTATCACCTTTTTGAATTTCATAGTAAGTAACTTCGTAACTTTGCTCAGGGGCATTTAAGCCCGAAGCCTCTACTGACTCCACTCCAAGCGCATTACCTGCCATTAAAACAGCTTTTTCATAAGCACTGGGTGATTCTGCCTCTCCTGAGATAGTTGCTACTCCATCTTCAACGTTTACGGTTAAACCTTCAATACCTGGGTTGTCCTCTTCGATGTATGCTTGTAATTTTTCGCTTGCGTCATCGTCGTCTTTGCCGAAAATTTTATTGCCAAAGTCTTTAGCAAAATCAAATAGACCCATTGTGTATTCTCCTTTTAGTGGTAGATATGTAACTATGATTACAGATGATAAGCGCTTAGAGAGGTATTATCTAACGTGTTATCGATTAATATAATAGGGTAATAATTATAACTTTCAATAGTGTAGTAGAAATATTGAACAGTCATCATAGTTTATGTAAGTAAAAAATATTTAGTTTTTTAGTTTCGTAGATAGTATAGCAGCAATAAGTACAAAGCTTGCAGAAGACCATAGGCAGCCGATTAATCCATAATGTTGATATATCAAACCAGATAAAACAGTACCACTTAAACGCCCGCCTGCATTCGACATATAGTAAAAAGCAACATTACGCGCGACAGCATCATGGTCGGAGTAGGCGAGAATAAGATAAGAATGTACTGCTGAATTTATTGCAAAGGCAATACCAAAAATAAATAAGCCCATAACAATCACTAGAGTAGGATTCCACTGCTGTGATAGCGCTATTGCAATTAATGCAGGAATAATAGCCAATACAATAGCGAGCCATTGTGCGGATTTTCCTGAGGGATGATGACCACGTAATAGCATAGGGGTACTGGCTTGCACAATCCCATAGCCTATTATCCATAAGGCGATAAAACTACCAACACCAGTATAGCTCCAGCGTAGGGTTTCATATAAAAATACGGGTAGTGCAACGACAAACCAAATATCCCGTGCTCCAAATAGGAAAAAGCGTGCAGCAGATAGCCAGTTAATATTGCTAATGCTAGAAAGTATCTGAGTAAATTTGGCTTTATTTTTTGCTACACCAATATTGCTTGGCAATAAAATAAAGGTGCTAATTAAGACAATAAACAAGCCACTTGCTAGTAGATACAAAGCATTCTGAAAACCAATGCTCTGCAATAAAAATGCGCCAAGAAAAAAACCTAGACCTTTAAGCGTATTTTTAGATCCTGTTAGTATGGCTACCCACTTGAATAAAGTGACATCAGCCCCTTTGTTTACCAGCATTTTAACACTGGCCTTTGCCGACATTTTATTAAGATCTTTTGCGATACCTGATAAGGCTTGAGCAAACATAACATAAACAACACTTAAGCTTTCTGGTGATATGCTCAGCATTAATAAAGCCACTACTTGCAAGCCCATACCTAAATGCATGGTTACATTTAAACCCAAACGTGACGCTATCCATCCACCTATCAAATTTGTCACAATGCCGAAAAACTCATAAAAAAGAAATAAGCTAGCGACTTCAAAAGGGGAGTAGCCCAATTGGTGAAAGAAAAGCACAACTAACATGCGAATAGCACCGTCGCTTAGAGTAAAAGTCCAGTAAGCTGATGTAATAATAAAGTAACTGCGAAGATTGTTTGTCATGTTTGTATTGTTGAAATTCTCTTGAGGAATATTACCTACAGTTGCGGTATTATGCGCTGTTTATGAAATCTTTGATCGAGTTGATCAGACTTTCTTTAAATTATACACCACATTATATTTTTCAGGAGCAACACTGTGTTTTCAAAAGACATGACTATTTCGGGTTACGATGACGAGCTATTTAATGCGATTTCGGCTGAGGTGCAACGCCAAGAAGACCATATTGAGCTAATTGCTTCTGAAAATTATACCAGTCCGCGAGTAATGGAAGCGCAAGGCTCTGTGTTAACCAATAAATATGCAGAAGGTTATCCTAGCAAGCGTTACTATGGTGGTTGTGAGCATGTTGATGTTGCCGAGCAACTAGCAATAGATCGAGTAAAAGAATTATTTGGCGCAGATTATGCCAATGTACAGCCGCACTCGGGTTCATCTGCAAACTTAGCGGTGTATATGGCGCTAGTTCAGCCAGGCGATACTATTTTAGGTATGAGTCTTTCTGATGGTGGTCATTTAACACATGGTTCTCATGTGAGCTTTTCAGGCAAAGTGTATAACGCGGTTCAGTATGGTTTAAATAACGATACAGGCGAGATTGATTATGATCAGGTAGAAGCACTTGCGCGTGAGCACAAGCCTAAAATGATCGTAGCAGGTTTTTCCGCTTATTCTCGTGTTGTTGATTGGCAACGTTTCCGTGATATTGCTGATGAAGTTGGTGCTTATTTATTTGTTGATATGGCGCA
>JALVDG010000172.1 GCA_027009095.1 Thiotrichaceae bacterium | reverse complement strand
GGATATGAGCTGACCATTTTTGAGGCCGATGAGGTTGGCGAAAACTCGGGAGCCGCATGGACGGCAGCAGGAATGCTCACGCCTAATACCGAGTTAGAAGCCCCTGATGATGTGCTAGAGATGGGTCTGCGTTCCTTGCAGCGCTGGCCCGAATTAATTGAGTCTTTACAAGGCTTGGCACATTTTAATCGGGGTGGCTGTTGGGTCGTTGCACATCGAGAAGATAAAGGTTCTTATCAACACTTTTTAAATCATGTGAAACACAATGCTGTTGTCGATGAGAGCAGGGTACGCCACTGTGATCGGGGTGACTTATTACGTGATCAACCCGCATTGAGTGAGCGTTTTACGCAGGCTTTGCATTTACCTGATGAGTGCTGGGTTGATCCTGTTGAAGTGATGGCAGCAATTAAAATATTGCTTTTAAAAGAAGGGGTGACTTGGCACGATGCTACTCCTGTAAAGCAGTGTTTAGCACATGAAATTATCACCGAAAAAGGCAAAGAAAGCTTTGATTGGGTGATTGATACGCGAGGTTTAGGAGCAAAGGAAGAGTGGTCAGAAGTCCGTGGTATCCGTGGAGAAGTCATCGTTATGCATGCGCCAGAAGTTGATATAAATGCCTTGGTGCGATTGATGCATCCGCGCTATGCGCTATACATTGTGCCACGTCCAAATCATCACTATGTATTAGGGGCAACACAAATAGAGTCAGATGATAATGGTCCTATGAGTGTCAGATCAGCCTTAGAACTATTAAGTGCAGCCTATAGTATTCATTCAGGCTTTGCAGAAGCTAGAATTACTGAGCTGCGTACTAACTGTCGTCCGACACTACCTGATCATCGTCCTGCGGTAATTGTGCCAGAAGAAGGCTTAATCAGAGCCAATGGGCTTTATCGTCATGGTATTTTACTTTCCCCCGAAGTTGCCCGTTTAATACAAAATGAACTTCCTGAATGTTAGAATGGTATGTTCCTTGTTAAATAGAGTACGACGATGTTGATATTAACCTTAAATGGCGAACGCAAAGAGCTATCTGAAAGTATAAGTTTAGAAAAAGCGATTATGCTTTGGAAGCCCTCTGCTGATAAATTTGCTGTAGCAATCAATGGCAATTTTATTCCTCGTGGGGAGTATGCCACGGTTATGTTGCAAGAAAATGATCAAGTAGAGCTGTTATCAGCTGTCGTAGGGGGATAAATATGTGGGAAATAGCAGGGAAAAAATTAAACAGTCGCTTATTTGTCGGCTCGGCACTTTATCCGTCACTCGATATTATGCGCCAATCGGTAGTAGCCTCCGAGGCAGAAGTCATCACCGTTTCTTTGCGGCGACAAACAAGTCAATATGGTGATGGCAATGATTTTTGGGAACATATAAAAGATTTAGATATTAACCTTTTACCTAATACGGCAGGTTGCTTCTCGGCAAAAGAAGCCATTACAACGGCGCAAATGGCACGCGAAGTATTTGATACTCATTGGATTAAACTTGAAGTAATTGGTGATGAATACACGTTGCAACCCGATCCTTTTCAGTTGCTAGAAGCCACCAAAGAGTTAATATCACAAGGCTTTGAGGTGTTTCCCTACTGTACTGATGATTTAGTGCTATGCGATAAGCTAGTCACCGCAGGTTGTAATATCCTTATGCCGTGGGGTGCTCCTATTGGTACAGGAAAAGGCTTAATGAATCCTTATGCACTGCGTACTCTACGCAATCGCTTCACCGATATTAACTTGCTAGTCGATGCAGGTTTAGGTGCACCATCGCATGCGACACAAGTAATGGAGTTAGGCTTTGATGGCGTATTACTCAATACAGCAATTGCTGAATCTCATGATCCTGTACTAATGGCAGAAGGCTTTCGTGATGGTGTGAGAGCAGGGCGCAACGCTTATCTAGCAGGTGTTATCCCAGAGCGAGATATGGCACAAGCCAGTACGCCGACAGTGGGAAAACCATTCTGGCATCAGGATCATTAAAGATTGTTGTAATACTGAATGTAACTATTCGACTATAGTTTGATAAATAATACCCCTGATAAAAGGAGTGAAAGCTTTAGCTTTTTATAATCATCATAAGTTTTATTCTCTCGACATAAATCTTCCCGTCGAGGTATTCACTCTGACAAGATCACCTGTTTCGAGGTATTCAGGTACTTGAATTTCTAATCCTGTTGATAATATGGCAGGTTTTGTTCGTCCTGCCGCGGTTGCACCTTTTAATTTCGGAGCAGTTTCCGTAATCTGCAAAACAATTGATGCAGGAAGTTCGATACCTAAAATACTGCCATCCATTAATAAGGCAGTAATACCTTCTAAACCATCGCTGATATAGCCTGTTTGAGCCTCAATGGTTTCGGCATTTAACTCATATTGACTGTAATCATCGGTATTCATAAAGATATAGTTATCGCCATCCATATATGAAAATTGCACAGGCACCCGAGAACAGTCAGCTTCTTTTAACATATCATCCGACTTGTATGACTCATCCAGTTTTTGACCTGTTTTTAAGTTGTTATAGCGAATTTTATAGAGTGTCGATGCACCTCGTGAAGAGGGGCTTTTGGCTTCGATTGTTTTAACTGCGTGCGGAACGCCATTAATTTCAATAATCATTCCACGTTTTAAGTCACCTGCTTTTGGCATGTTTTAGTCTTCCTTTAATTCTTGTAGTTCTTGTAAATATTTAAAAAGCATTCTAGATGCCTTTGGTGGTTTATTCTGTTTTGCTTCTTTATTTGCATTTCTAATTAATTGATGTATGTATTGTCGATTTGCGTTAGGGTAGGTATTAATAACCTCATCGAATGCTGTATTGTCACCAGAGACTAATTGATCTCGCCAAGCCTCTAGCTTATGAAAAACCTCAACATTTTTTTGATGAGGGAGCTTCACTAAACGTAGAGCTTCTCTGATAGCAGGTTCATCTTCCTCTTGCATAAGCGAGGAGATAAAGCGCAGTTGACGTTGTAATGCTGCTTTTTTGAATTTTTTTGCTGCAAATATTTGCTCTTTAATGCGTGATGAAAGCGGTATAGTGGGAAAATGAGCCTCCGGTAAGTTAACTAGCTCTCGCCCTAATTCGTGACGGGCTTTAAATTCTCGCTTTAATGCTTCTTTATTGGGACGTATTGCATATACGTAATCATCATCTTCGTTCATGGTATCGCTTGCGTTTGTTGGAGGCAGTATCGAATAATATTAACATTTTCTACTGGATGATCAGATTTTTATTTTGATTTGAAACTATCAATACTTCAGACACAATTATGCAGCAATAGCACCATAATTAATAAGCCCTTGATACTCAGGATGTAATTTAATTGATGTTGGCTGAAAATCTAACAG
>JALVDG010000171.1 GCA_027009095.1 Thiotrichaceae bacterium | reverse complement strand
TAGGGAGTTTAGCAAAGCGTTTAAATAGGGCTAGGCTCGCACCACCTTTTCCGTAAACAAGGGAAGGACGTAAAATAAACCATGAGATGGGTAACTTGCGTAACACATTATCAGCGGCTAATTTACTGAGTTGATAGGGCGTAAAAGCACGGCTATCAGCACCTAATGCCGATATTTGAATAATACGTTTGACCTTGCTTTGTGTGCAGGCTTGGAAGAGCGCAATAGGAGTGTCGCTATGTATTTCTTTAAAGTGCTGAGTGTTGCTTTCACTAATAATCCCCACAGTATTGATAACGGTGTCGATACCTTCTAGTAGTGGAAGCCAGTCCTCTATTGATAGGGGGGTACTAAAATTTGCTTCGTTGCTAGAGGGTGTTTTTAGTGAATAGCCAAGATTTAATAGTGCTTTTTTTATATAGCTACCAATAAATCCACTGCCTCCTGTGAGTAAAACTGTCATTGCTAAAGCCCTTTTTTATTGATGGGATTAAGCTAAGTTTGTCTAGACAAGGGTTTTCTGTCTTCCATTTTGATAGATGAAGAATATTTTTCTATTCCTAAATGATCATTTAGGATAAAACAGTGGCAGTTTTCCGGATGTACCAAGAAAAGTTTATGATCACACGGAACCCTACAACTAAACGTTTAACTAATCGAAAGCAGCCACTTAAGCAAAAAAATTCTTCTGTTCCACACATCAACTCGTACTATTTAACACTTATAAAATAATTTTAGCTTTTAAATATCGGGTATCCCTATTACCTTATGCTATGATTCTTCCTTCACTTACCTACCCCCATTTTAAGTCTTATGAATGAACGCACAGCAACTGTACAACGCGATACCTTAGAAACTCAAATCACTATCACTATTAATCTAGATGGCTCTGGTAAAGCGCGTTTTAAAACGGATATTCCTTTTCTCGACCATATGCTGGAGCAAATTGCTCGTCATGGCATGATTGATATGGAGCTAGAAGCTCATGGCGATTTAGAAATTGATGCTCATCACACCGTTGAAGATATTGGTATTACAATGGGTCAAGCATTTGAAAAAGCAATTGGGGATAAAACAGGTATCACCCGTTATGGTCATTCATATGTACCCTTAGATGAAGCTTTATCTCGCGTTGTGATTGATTTTTCAGGTCGCCCTGGCTTAGAAGATAATGTGGACTATAAGCGTAGCCATATCGGTACTTTCGATACCGACCTATTCCATGAGTTTTTCCAAGGCTTTGCAAATAACGCAAAAGTGACTTTACACTTAGATAATATTCGTGGACATAATGCACACCATATTGCAGAGACTATCTTCAAAGCATTTGGTCGTGCGTTACGTATGGCTGTCGAAATAGATCATCGCAGGGGTAAAAGCGTTCCGTCTACAAAAGGCACGCTAAACCGCTAATCATTAATAACAACTAAGCCATAATAGGAAACTATCAATAGTATGTCTTCAATTGCTATCGTAAATTACAATATGGGTAACTTACACTCTGTTACCAAAGCCTTGGAACACGCCTCGCCCGAAGGAACAAAGGTATTTCTTAGCACTTCAGCCGATGAAATCCTAAGTGCCGATCGTGTGGTATTTCCTGGACAGGGAGCAGCGCGCGACTGTATGCGTGAGCTAAAAAATGCCAATTTGATTGATGTGGTTCGCGAGGCGGCAACCAGTAAACCTTTTCTCGGCATCTGCATGGGAATGCAAGTATTGCTAGAGCATAGCGAGGAACATGACGGCGTAGAGTGCATCGGTCTATATAAGGGTAATACCCACGCCTTTGCAGGACGTATTGCCGAGACAGATGAACATGGTGAGCGTTTAAAAATTCCACAAATGGGTTGGAACCGTATACATCACACTCAAGATCATCCTTTGTGGAACGGGATTAAAGATGACTCACGCTTTTACTTTGTACATAGCTACTTTGTTGACCCTGATGATAAAAGCATCATCGCAGGCACAACCGAGTATGGTTTGAGCTATGCCTCAGCTATCGCCAAAAATAATGTGTTTGCTATTCAAGCACACCCAGAAAAAAGTGCAGATGATGGCTTACAATTACTAAAAAACTTTACAGAATGGGACGGAAATATATAAATGTTATTACTCCCCGCAATCGATTTAAAAGACGGACAATGTGTGCGTCTACGCCAAGGCAAAATGGAAGACACAACCGTCTTTTCCGACAGCCCTGTTGATACCGCGACTCGTTGGGTAGAAGCGGGTGCTAAACGCCTGCACTTGGTTGATCTAAATGGTGCTTTTGATGGCAAACCTGTTAATAATGACAGCGTGCAAGCTATCGCTAAAAAATTCCCTGACCTACCGATTCAGATCGGTGGTGGTATTCGCGATGCTAAAACAGTACAAGCTTATTTAGATGCAGGTGTCACTTACTGTATTATCGGTACAAAAGCCGTTGAAGACCCTGATTTTGTGATTGATTTATGCAAACAATTTCCTGAGCGTATTATTGTTGGTATTGATGCTAAAAACGGCATGGTTGCTACCGATGGTTGGGATAAAGTCTCTAGCGTATCCGCCATTGAGCTGGCACAAAAATTTGAACAAGCAGGTGTTGTCGCCATCGTTTACACCGATATTGCGCGAGATGGCATGATGAAAGGTGTGAATATCGAAGCTACCGTTGAGCTAGCAAAAAGCATCTCAATTCCTGTGATTGCATCAGGTGGTGTCAGCAATATGATGGATATTATTGAGCTGTGCGAAGTTCAGTCATCAGGGATTACTGGCACGATATTAGGTCGCTCAATTTACGAAGGCACAATTGATCTTGCCCAAGCAAATTCATACGTTGAAAAATTTAGCTAAGAGAATAGATATATTATGGGTTTAGCAAAACGTATTATTCCATGTTTAGACGTTGATAATGGTCGCGTGGTAAAAGGCATTAATTTCGTCAATATTCGCGATGCAGGTGATCCTGTTGAGGTGGCTGAGCGTTACAATCGTGAAGGTGCTGATGAGATTACCTTTTTAGACATTACCGCAACCTCCGATAATCGCGAAACAATGGTGCATGTCGTTGAAAAAATCGCCTCCGAGGTATTTATCCCGCTAACCGTTGGTGGCGGAATCCGCGAGGTAGCGGATGTACGACGCATGTTAAATGCGGGTGCAGATAAGGTCGCCATTAACTCCGCCGCAGTATTCAACCCTGAGCTTATTAAAGAAGCCAGTAGCTATTTTGGCTCACAATGTATCGTCGTTGCCATTGATGCAAAAAAAGTAAGCGCAGAAGATGAGCCAGATAAGTGGGAGATATTCACCCACGGCGGACGCAAAGGCACAGGCATTGATGCCGTTGAATGGGCAATAAAAATGGAA
>JALVDG010000170.1 GCA_027009095.1 Thiotrichaceae bacterium | reverse complement strand
TTACAAGGTTCGCAATTTTGCGAATAAATATAATTCACGAATTTTAAAATTATATGAATTGTAAGTAGTTGATTTTGCAAGCCACTAATTTAAGTGCGATTTCCCTAACTTATAGTCCTTATAAATCAATGATTAATGCGTTTTTCAGGGCTGACTAATTAAGGTAGACCAGAATATTTGGAATGAAGAAAATTTAATGCTTGAACCTAAAGATAGAAAATACCCATGACAAGTATGCATTAAAAACATCTAACAAATTGCTACTCAAATACTCCAATCTGCCGATTCTTAGCTACCTTATCCCAGACAAATACTTTGCCATTCATTGTAATATAAATATTCGCAGGCAAACATTGAACCGCTGCAACCGCAGTGCCTAAGTTAAACAGAGCATCTGAGCCTTTAAAGGCGTAAGGAATCATCGCACCTAATAGCACCACTGTTTTATTTTTTAGCTGCGCGGCTAAATGTTCCGCAGTCAGTGTCATGGTATCCGTACCGTGTGTGATAATCAGCAATGACTCATCACAACTTTGACAGGCTTGAAGAATAACCTCTCTATCCGCATCATGCATCTCTAAACTATCTTTTAGCATCAACGTTTCTATTTGAATATCAGCTTTGCAACGTGCTTGTGCTAGCATTTTTGTTATGTGCGTTTCAGCAAAAATCAACTCACCATTTAACTCATTGTATTGCTTATCTATTGTGCCACCTGTTACTAATAACCTTATTGATGTCTTCATTAGCCTTTTCCTTGCGCTTTAGCAAAGGCTGCTGCAAAGGCGTTATTAGTAGGTGCGGTATTTTGGGATTTTTGTGATGTGCGTCGTGGCTTATTTTTATTTCGTGTAGACTTATTATTGCGCGGATCAGTGGCTTTTTCTTCAAGCTTATCTTCTAAACGCATGGTTAATGCGATGCGTTTTCGTGCTGCATCGACCTCCATAACTTTCACTTTAACAATATCCCCTGCTTTTACGACTTCATGCGGGTCTTTTACAAAACGATTGGCTAAGGCAGAAATATGTACTAATCCATCTTGATGTACGCCTATATCGACAAATGCACCGAAGTTCGTCACATTTGTTACTGTTCCTTCTAAAATCATGCCTTCTTTTAGGTCTGATATTTTTTCTACACCTTCTTTAAAACTGGCTGTTTTAAACGCAGGGCGTGGATCTCGACCTGGTTTTTCTAATTCGCTGATAATATCAATAACTGTTGGCAAGCCAAATTTATCGTCGATGTAATCCGCAGGGTTAAGTTGTTTTAAAATCGCACTATTAGCGATTAAATCATCAATTTCAGCATCATTTGCAGCGACTATTTTTTTAACAACACTATAAGATTCAGGGTGTACTCCTGAGGCATCTAATGGATTTTCTCCTTGATGAATACGCAAAAAACCTGCGGCTTGTTCAAAGGCTTTAGCACCTAAACGTGGCACGTCTTTAAGTTCTTTGCGGCTGTTAAATCGCCCTTTTTCATTACGCAAAGCGACGATATTGTCAGCAATGGTTTGATTTAAACCTGCAACGCGACGCAATAAAGCAGCAGATGCTGTATTCACTTCTACCCCGACACTATTTACACAGTCTTCAACCACTGCATCGAGATTTTTAGCTAATTGAACCTGATTTACATCGTGCTGATATTGCCCGACACCGATTGCTTTCGCTTCTATTTTAACTAATTCTGCTAGCGGGTCTTGTAAACGTCGAGCAATAGAAATAGCCCCACGAATGGTGACATCTAAATCAGGAAATTCTTTAGATGCTGTTTCAGAGGCGGAGTACACCGAAGCCCCTGCTTCACTGACTATTATTTTTTGTAGCTTTAATTCGGGGTGACGCTTTATAAGATCAGCACACAGCTTGTCGGTTTCACGCGAAGCCGTACCATTACCAATGGCGAGTAGCTCGACTTTATATTGTGCCGCTAGCTTAGCAAGTGTATTAATCGACTGATCCCACTGATTGCGTGGTGCATGCGGGTAAATGGTTGTTGAATCTAAATATTGCCCCGTGCTATCAACAACGGCAATCTTTACGCCTGTACGCAAACCAGGATCAAGCCCTATTGTGACACGCTGACCAGCAGGTGCAGCTAGTAACAAATCTTTTATATTTTTAGCAAATACATTAATCGCCTCTTGCTCAGCACTCTGGCGCAAATTAGTTAACAGCTCTGTTTCTAAACGTAAGTGTAATTTAATACGCCATGTCCAACGAATTACATCGGCTAACCATGTATCAGCAGCCTTGCCTGTATTTGAGAAGGAAATATGCTCTCCGATAATAACCTCAGCGGGATGCAATACAGTTTCGTCATGCTCAACATCGAGCTTTAGCTGTAAAAATCCTTCATTACGCCCTCTAAACATGGCTAAAGCACGATGCGACGGAATATTACTCAGCTTATCTTTATTATCAAAGTAGTCACGATACTTTGCACCTTCCTCTTCTTTGCCTTTCACAAGACGAGATGTAAGGATACCATTTTCTAGCATCAACAGGCGTAAGCTTTCGCTCAAGTCAGCATTATCAGCAAAACGCTCCATTAAAATAAACTTAGCTCCCTCTAACACGCCTTTTGTATCAGAAAATGCGCCTTTAAAGGTATCATCATTATTAATGTAAGCTTGTGCTATCTGTTCAGGGTCTTGTGTACGATTTTCAAGTAAGCTATCCGCAAGTGGCTCAATGCCTGCCTCTATCGCAATCTGCCCCTTTGTGCGTCGCTTTTGCTTAAAGGGGCGATATAAATCTTCAAGCCGTGTTTTGGTATCGGCTTGGTTAATCGATGCTTCAAGCTCTGCACTTAATTTTCCCTGCTCATCAATTGTTTTAAGAATACTGGCACGACGTACATCTAACTCCCGCATATAAATAAGACGCTCATGTAGTAATCGTAACTGGGCATCATCTAAGCCTCCTGTAAGCTCTTTACGATACCGTGAAATAAAAGGCACGGTTGCACCATTATCAATTAACTCAATAGAAGCAGTAACCTGCTGTTCTTTAATATTTAATTCATTCGCAATACGTTGAGATATTTTATTCATAAAGTATTTATTATCACCATCTTAGTAGTAGTAGATTAATAGTAACAATTACTCATTAATTTTCATCACTCTTTATTTCCACATTATTAGAATGGTTTTCTACATTATCAATAAAAAAAATTTATCCTTGACTATGGTCAATGTTTATTATTTAAGCTAGAATATAAGTATATGCTTAATAAGAATTTATTAATATACCAATGAAAATATGAAGATAGATTTTATATAAAAAAACACATAGAAAAAACTTATCTTGCATAAATAATATAATTTTATGTGTACTAAAAATTATTCTTATGTTAAATTTTCACTC
The DNA here is from genome assembly GCA_027009095.1 of Thiotrichaceae bacterium. Taxonomy (GTDB): domain Bacteria; phylum Pseudomonadota; class Gammaproteobacteria; order Thiotrichales; family Thiotrichaceae; genus JAGLBW01. Next base: position 8,589 of record JALVDG010000170.1, on the reverse strand, counting down.
ATAAGTTAAACATATGAACATAATTTGTATTAATGATAAGTGTTACTAAAAAAACATACATCGTTAATCAAATTATTTTAGATAAACAATGGCAACATAATATTTGGGGAAAATAGTTGTGGATAATTATGTAATAGCTGCATGGCTAGGTGGATTTTTAGTAGGCTGGTTTGTTGTTCTACATTTTATTATTTTAGGTAAAGGAGCAGGCTCTTCAACAGGTTATGCCTGTGCCATTAATAAAATGGGAAAAAATATAATGGGAATGGGGAATTTAGACCCATTAAAATTATTTTTTATACTGGGCTTACCCATAGGTGGCTTAGCTCATGCTTTATTTGTGCAACATAGCTTTAATATCTCTTTTGACATGGGAATGTATGAAGCTATTTTACCAGAAAATAATATATTCAAAGTTTTAGTATTGATCTTTGGGGGTACTTTATTGGGTTTTGGTGCTCGTTTGGCAGGGGGCTGCACAACGGGACATGTACTTGCTGGAGGTGCCGTTTTAAATAAGGCAAGTTTACTCGCTGGAGTCATATTCTTCGCTAGTGCGACAATTACGGCACAATTATTATTTCGTATATTCGCTTAAGGAATATTTATAGCTTCAAAGCAGTATTTTAAGCAATACAAGTTTGTAACTGCTCAAATTTCGCTCTATTTTATTCTAGTTTAAGGCAAAAGGGCGGAGTTTATGCGTATAAATGAACACTTTTAGCGCAGAAATCGGGCAAAATAGCATGCTAGCTGAGTAGTTACATAAGTTTTTAGATCGGGGACACCAAGTAGGGGGCATCATTATGGGCAATGATATAAGTAGTAACATAGGAAGCATAAACCAAGCACAAGACAAAAGTACAACAACGAGTACGAGCACATCGGTACTTAAACTTGCCTCTGTTGTATTGGGCAGTGTCTTTGGCTTTTTATTAGTAAGTATTGGCGCAACAACATTTGATCTTCAAGCAAAAATGTTTTTATTCCAAGACTTTCAGCTACCAATTGTGTTAGGTATGGCTGTATTCACGGGGGCAACGGGCATGTGGATGCTAGCCAGGATGGAGGCTAAATCATTAGTTCTCCAAGAGGAGATCTCACATGTAACAACTCGTATTACACCAAAGTTGGCATTAGGATCTTTAATATTTGGGATTGGCTGGGCATTAACTGCTTCTTGTCCTGGTACAGCAATGGCGATGCTAGGAGAAGGAAAGTTAACAGGTATTCCTGTTGTACTTGGTATCTTGATTGGTACTGTCTTGTTTGGTGTTTATAACAAGCGTAGTAAGTAAGATAGCAACACTCCTATAAATAAAAGGCACGACGAATTTAAACGTCAGTGCCTTTTTTTATGCACGTTCTTTATTACAACCAGCCCTGATGAATCATAATCTTTTTTAATATTTTAAATCGTTCATGCGTTGATATAGTGAGTAATTGATAATGTTGTTCTTGTGATAAAGGCAATATTTCGCTCAGACGATAACTCAACCACTCAGGGTTATCCCAGTCCTCTTCAAGACTATCTCTATACCTTCTCATTCCTTCACGCTGAAGCATCTCTTTTAGAAAATCACTAAATATTTGATATTCAGATAGAAACTCTAAATTTTCTATTGAAGGTATTTTTTCAACTTGCCCTACTATCAAGCCATTTTGATTAATTTTATAATCAAAAATCCGAACAAGCTCTTGACCTCTACATACAATCTCTAATAATCCATTATTATTTTGATTAAAATCTTTTATTGTCGCAAGTGTACCAATTTTATTAAATTTGGCAGTCTTTCCTATCTCTTGCCTCTCGCTAATTAATACAATCACAAAGGGCTTATTATGAGACAAACAATCGCTCACCATCGAAAGATAACGTGGTTCATATATTGCTAGCGATAAAACGCCACTAGGATACAACACATTATTTCGTGGAAATAAGGAAAGCTCTCTTTGCATAGCTCGATACTAAATTTTAAAAATTGAGAGGATAGTACTCTTTTTATAAAATATTCTGTAAAAATACATAAACACGTCTTAGCTCAAAGAATTCTTTTAACAGATATTACACTGTAGATTTTTCAAACACTGGCTAATACTATTTAACTTAAAATGTACAATCCGTTTCACCTTTAGTACAAAGTTTCACCTTTCCTGTAATTGAAATTGAAAGCTTCTTCGTAAGAGAAGAGCTATCTTTTCCAATTTTATAGTTAATATTAAATACTGATGGACGACCATTAAACTCATAGGTAAATTTATCTTTTGCTGCGGTTGTGTTACCAACAATTAACAATTTATTAAAGCCATCGTGCGTACTTATAATCATATCTTTATCATTTGTGCCATCACCATCAAAATCACACGTTGTTACTACTGTAGAGATAAGACCATCTTTGTTACAGTCGGAAAAAATAATCCATCCCTTAGCGTAATTATCCAAGGATGTATCACACAATATTCCATCACCACTCACACAAATACTTACGGGCAAGCTACGAGTAACTGCTTCACTGCGAGTCAGCATTAATGCGCCCATAAACTCATTTACTCCTGTTGAGAGACGATTCCGCTCAATCATTTTTGAAAAAGAAGGCACTGCAATCCCTAATAGAATAGCGGCAACAGCAATAGTTATCATCATTTCAATTAGAGTAAAACCTGTATTATTTCTATTATTATTCATCACTTATACTTTTGATAGTCTATATATTACTTATAGAAGAGCAATATAGAGTTACGGGGAGTTTTTTCTAATTAAAACATAATCGCCAAAATCATATAGAATAAATAGATGAACGGAAATATAACAATTAAGCTATTTACACTCTCCAACAAAACCTAAATTATTATGCCTAACCACCTAGAAAGTATTACAAAAAATATAAGCAAGTCACTCAATAAAAACATCCATATAAAATACATTGAGCCACTTGGTGGTGGTTGCATAAACCAAGTGTCAAAACTGACAGACGATCATGGTAGTCGTTGGTTGTTAAAAGAAAATACCCCCCATTTACTTGAAATGTTTATCGCAGAAGCTCAAGGCTTACAGGAAATACAACAGAGTAATAGTATTCGTGTACCTGAGGTCATTTGTTACGGGGAGACATCGAAAAAGTCTTATTTGGTTTTAGAATATATTGATTTATCGACTAAAAATAATAGTGAGAGAATGGCAGAAAAATTAGCTTTAATGCATTCCTACCACTCACCACAATTTGGCTGGTATAGAGACAACAACATTGGTGAAACACCTCAAAGTAATCAACATTCTCATTCTTGGGTTACCTTTTGGCAGGAACAACGTTTATTACCACAGCTAAATCTGGCATTAAAAAATGGCTACCCTAAAACATCGTATGATAATGGAATAAAATTACTAGAAAATATCCACATGTTTTTTAGCAGCTATCAACCCGCACCATCTTTGCTTCATGGTGATTTATGGGGAGGAAATAAGGCTTATGACAATTCAAGCGAACCTGTTATTTTCGATCCTGCTGTTTACTATGGAGACAGAGAAACAGATATTGCCATGACTGAATTATTTGGTGGATTCGATGCAACATTTTATGCTGCCTATAAAAACCATTATCCATTAGATGCTGGTTATCGTGTTCGTAAAAGACTATACAATCTTTATCACATATTAAATCACTACAATTTATTTTCTGGTGGATATGCTTCTCAAGCGGCTAATATGACAAAACAGTTACTCGCAGAAATAAGCGGCTAATCTTAATCTTTTACTTCTTATAAGGTCTTTTCAGCGATTAAACATGCCTCATTACGGTAGCCCTGTTTAATATCTCCTAAACTACCTTCTTCACGATAGAGGACTATTCTCAAGTCTTTACATAAAGATAATAGCTCACCTTGTTGCAAACGAAAGTTTGGGTTGCTTGGACCTGATGAGTCCACACATTGCTGTGACCATGTTTGATAAAAAAGCACTCCCCCTTGTTTAAGTGCCTTGATTAAGGATGGAAATAGGTCTCGTTGCAAAAAGTAACTAACAACAATAACATCATAATATTCAGGTGCTAAATCATCTTTTTCACTATCCCAGAGCTGTGGATTTATTGCTGCAAGATTCGCTTGTTTTAAAGACTCAATCACATTAACCGAAAAATCAAAGGCATCAACCTGAAATCCCTTAGTCGCTAAAAGTTGTGCATTCCCCGCTCGACCACAAGCCAAATCTAAGGCTCTACCCTTATTAGAAGGCAGTAAATGTAGATTTTCTTGCAAAAGGCTCGATGCAGTCGCCCCTTTAATATCTGCACCTTTATAGCAATCATTCCATTTTTTTTGTTTTGCGTTACTCATAGATACACTCTATTCAAACTAAGCTATCATTTTTAGTAACTACTCAGCTTGCACTCTATTTTGCCCGATTCCTGCGTTAAAAGTGCTCATTTATACTCATAAACTCCGCTCTTTTGCCTTGAACTCGAACCAAATAGAGTACAATCTGAGCAGTTACTGATTGTGCTGAGTAGTTACCATTTTTACTGATATTAGGTGGGTAAAACTACATAGAAAACATCCGCCTCGCCTAACGGCATCGGCAAGGGAAAAGATGAATCTTTCACTCCTTTACTTTTGCTTTCTTAAAATAATAGTAACTGCCCAAACTCCCTGCTATTTTGCTCAAGAGCAAGGCGAAAGCGCGCAGTTTACAGATGGTAAATGAGCACTTTCAACGCAGCTATTGGGCAAAAGAGCAGGGAATCTAAGTAGTTACCTATTTGTTGAATTTTTTTGGGTCTATATTTAATGAACGCATCTTACGATAAAGATGAGTACGCTCCATCTTCACCCGATCAGCAAGCTTACTGACATTGCCCCCACATTGTTTCAATTGGTAACTTAGATAATCGTGCTCAAATTGCTCTCTCGCTTGGCGCAGTGGCAGATCATATAAGCTACCTGGTGCTACTTTATCTAAGCCTTGCTCAAAAATAGGAATATTTGCTCCTAGGGTTTCTTCTACTTCTTCGAGACTAATTTCACTGTCTGTTCCTAGTATTAGGAGTCGCTGCACGAGATTACGTAACTCTCGTATATTACCTAACCAATGATAGTTACGTAAAAAGTTCTGTGCCGCGACTGAAAAGTGTCGATAGGGAAGCCCATCTTTTAATGTTTGTTGGTCAACATAATAGTTTAGCAGCTCGGGAACATCTTCGGCATGTTCTCTTAGGGAAGGAATATAAAGAGGAACAACATTGAGATGATTATAAAGTGCCTCACTAAACCGCCCTGCTTCAATATCATCACGCAGGTCGTGTTGAGCTGATGTAATTAGCATTAAATCAAGTTCTATACGCTCAAAGCTATCAACTCGCATGTAATATTGATCGCGAAGTACCCCTAATAACATGGCTTGTAATGGTTCACTAAGCGCATCAATATCTGCAAGGTATAAACACCCTCCTTGTGCCTCATCAAATAAACCATATTCTGTTTTATCGCCGTCAATACTACCAAAAAGCACGGTAGCTAACTGGGTTTCTGTTTGATTTTCAGGGAAAGAGGAAACCACTGCTTTAACAAATGGACGGGATGCTCTATCACTTTGCTGATGTATATAATGGGCAAATATTTCCTTACCTACACCTGCCTCACCATAAAGCAGAACGATATTTCCATGCTGTGCAACACGCAAAGCTTGTTCACGAAGATGCTTCATTGATTCGCTTGAGCCAATCGGCTCAGGAGGAATTTTTATTTGTTTTTTTAGGCTTTTATTTTCTTGCTCTAACTGACCTGAACGTAAAGCATTTTCAATGGTCAGTAACATTTTTGCCATTGACAGGGGCTTCTCAATATAGTCGTAAGCCCCTAAACGTGTTGCTTCAACGGCTGTCTCTATAGTGCCATGTCCTGACATCATGATAACTGGGCAAAACAAACCTTCGTTTTCTTTCCAGCTTTTTAATAGAGATATACCATCATCACCTGGCATCCAAATATCTAATAATACTAGATCAGGTCGGCGTAAACGACGCACTTCTTGTGCTTGCTCGGCACTTTCGGCAGTAATAACTTGATAACCTTCATCCTCTAAAATTTCACCAACTAACTCTCGAATATCGGGTTCATCATCAACGACTAAAATAGTCTGTTTTTCAGCCATACGTCCTCTCCTTATCAACCTTGCTTAACAATTGGCAGGCATATTGTCATTTTTGCCCCACTCTCTTCATTATTACTTGCAAAAACCTTACCTGAATGTTCTTCCACTATTTTTTTCACAATAGATAGACCTAAGCCTGTCCCTGTTTTTTTATTACTCACATACGGAGTGAATAGATTAGCTAAAATAGTTTCATCAATACCATTACCATTATCAAGTATTTCGATTATCACACATCGTTCACAAATACTATTTTTATCTTGGTTATAAGAGGTTGAGACGGTGATTTGTTTGAATGCTTGTTCTTCTGGCATTGCCTCTAGCGCATTTTTTAGCAGATTAACTAACATTTGACGAATCCTATTCGCATCAACATATAAATCAGGCACTTCTGCTAACTCTAATACTATATCAGCTTGTTGGCTATTTTCTCGATATAGCTCTGTCACTTCTTGAATCAGTGTATTGATTTTCACCTGCTGAAATTTAATTTCGGGTGTATGTGCATATTGACTAAAAGCATCGACCATTGCTTTCATATTATCTACCTGACTCACAATGGTTTTACTCATTCGCTTGAGTAGATTAGCAGAGTCTTCTGATAATTCTGGAAGTAATTTAAATTGTAGGCGTTCTGCAGATAATTGTATCGGGGTCAATGGATTCTTTATTTCATGCGCTAAACGGCGGGCAACCTCACTCCAAGCTGCCTCGTGCTCTGCTTGAATAACATCGCTCATATCATCAATCACAATCACATGCCCTTGGGAGTCACCAATTAAAGCAGGTAGCTTTGCCCCTCTACATACTAAGGTTTGATGACCATTAGAGAGCGGGATATTCAGCTCCGCTTGCCATTCTTTATCATTACTCTGTAAGTAAGGACATACAACATCATAAAGTGGTCGAAGACTTTCTTGTTCTTTACACGCTTGCTCAAAGCTCTTCCCTGTATATTGACTAAAAGCGACACCTAGTACCTGATCTAAAGCAGCATTACTGCGATGGATAATGCCATCTTCATCAATCGTCATCACACCTGAATTGATATGATCCAAGACTATATTCAAATAGTCTCGTTGCTGTTGAATTTGCTGCTGACTTCGCTCGCTTTCTTTCTTAGCTTCTGCAAGGTGCGATGTCATCATATTAAAGGAACGTGCTAATAAACTGAAATCATCTTTATCAGAAACTGGTAATTTTTTATACAAATTCCCTGAAGCAACTGCCACCGTACCTTCTAGTAGCTTTCGAATCGGCTCGGTTAGTTTTTGCGAATAAAGAAATGCCGCTAATATAGACAGTAAAATAGATAAGATCATGATTAATAATAAGGTCAAACGTAAACTACGTTTGATTTGATCACGATTATAATTGGTTATTTGATACTGCTTGCTTGCTTTTTCTACATTCGCTGTTAACTCTCTTTCTGTTTTTGAAAACGGAAAGAGTGCGGTTAAAACAGATGTTTCACCATTTATACCGAGTTGTAAGGTAAGTGCCACTCGTGAATAAAGATCATCATTTGGTGCGGGCTCTAATTGATAGGTATAACCCCGTAATGTTAGTTTACGAAAGATATCATCCATCGGAAAGTGCGGTAAAATAGTATCGGTCGTATCTGCACTATAAATTCTTACCCGATTAGCAGGGTCAAACAAAACCATCTCATAGGCACCTAATTGCAATCTTTTACGATCCATCTCTGAGCCTAAAATGACATCAGAATCTTCTAAAAGCACCATTTCTTTTGCAAACTGTTCAAGATCAAATAAATGCTGACGCATTCTTACATCTAAAGCTCGATCAGCAAGTTCTAGAGAGTCTTCTAAAGCTCCTTCTATTTTAACATCGAACCATGAGTCAATTCGGTCACCTAAAAAATTAATGGAGAAAAAAGACACCACTAAAATAGGTACAATGGTTAAAATTGAAAAGGCAGCAACTAAACGTGCGGTATAACGAGAACCTGCTTGATGTGATTTAAGTCGTGTAACAAGTTGATATAGATTATATAAAATCAACCCAGAAAGAATGATAAGAATCAGACCGTTTAGGGGAACAAGCCAAGCATTTATTTCTTTTGTTTGATGCGGGTTATTAGTGGCTAAGCTCAATAATACAAGAGAAATTGATAGCAAACTAACAACTATACCGATAGGAATCGCTTGGATTAAAAAAGCTCTTAGGGTAATTGCCACCGAACCTCCCGACTAATCAAACCATATTCATCGCTCAAAAATAGTTGTATGCGCAAAGGCAAATTTAAATTTGATGGTCTCAGCTCGGCAATCGCCGATATATAGCTCTCATCATCTTTTTCTTTAGGAGGTAGCTTAGGTAATTCATAGTTACGAATTTCGCCCATTTTTCGCAATGCTGCGGGTAGGTTAGCAAAATTCCAATGCTCTAGGGTGTCACCTCTTGAAAGTAAATAATGCCGA
>JALVDG010000169.1 GCA_027009095.1 Thiotrichaceae bacterium | reverse complement strand
AGACAATGGTCACTCCCTTGTCAAAATCCAGTATTGGTGTGGATAAACAATATTGCTAAAACTGTACGTCTTTGCTTATATAAGACGTACAGGTTGTGAATCTATTGTTAGATAGATTAGTTGTAACTACTCAGCTTGGACTCTATTTTGCCCGACTTCTGCGTTAAAAGTGATCATTTATACTGAGTAGTTACGATCAGTTGACGGTTGCTGTAATGGTTAATGTTGCGGTTTGTCCTGCTGCTAGATCAAATGCTGCTGAAGTTACAGTACCTGACGCTTGGCTGCATGATCCAATACCATCGCCACTAACAGCACAACTAACATAGCTTAGGTCTGCGGGTATCGGATCACTAATAACAATTCCTGTAGCAGTCGAAGCTCCTGTTGCATTAGACACAGTAATTGTATATTCAATGGTTGCTCCAGGAATACGTTTAGCATTAGTGGTGACAGTTTCTGAAATGGTACCATCGTCTTTTAAAATATTCATTTTTGTCACCGCAGATGTTTTTGTTACAGTGAGATTAGCGGTATTAATTGTGTAGGTGTTAATCGCAGAATGTTTAGCATCACGAGCAACATCTGATGTCCCAGCACCATCAGCAAATACAATATCAACGCTGTCAGCGGTATCCGCCCCATTTGTTTCACTAAGTCCTGTTGATTCTGCTGCTAATAAATTTACCTTAGATGTTTTATTATTGACGACAGTCGTTCCATTATTGGCTGGAATCTCGCATTGCACAGTCACAGGCGTAGATGCATCTGCTGCAAGTGTAACAGGGGCTGCTGGAGATGTTACGGTACAATTTGAAGTATCAAAGTCATCGCCTGCTGTTACCTGAGATGCTGTTAAATTAAAGCTTTCCGTGCTATTTCCTTCATTTTTTAGCGTAAAGCTCAAATTTGTAGCTGCTCCAGATGCACCAGGAGCAACATTTGTTCCTGTACCTGCTGTTACTAATAAGTCAATTTTTTTATCCACTACAAATGCCGTTGGTGTTCCAGCTCCACTGCTATTTCCTGATGCTGAACTTCCAATTTCTGTTTGAGCAACGCCGCCAACTTGATAGGCAATAGTTGCTGTATTGTTTATTGTCGTACCCGCAGCAGTACCAGCAGCCCAAGAAGAAGCACTTGTTAATGCGATAGCAGCAACACTAATAGAAAGGGGGATTAACTTACTTATTTTAATTATTTTCATGGTTATTCTCATTTTGGGTTTGTGTATTTAATCTTACTCATTAAAAGGGGGGGGTTAGAGTAATTTAGCTCGAAAGCTAACGTTTTGTTGTTCTGCTGGTGCTAGATCCTTCATATAGACCCAACGGATATGTGTGTAATCTTTAGCGGTTGCAGGAATAGTATTACCATCCTTATCCAAAACAGTTAAAGCTTCTGGTTTAGCCCAATGCTTTCCGCCATCAACAGAAAATGTAATATCAGTATTTTTACCTTGAGCAGACCCAGTTTGATACAAAGTATGCTTTGGAATTGGGTTGATTAGTTTTATATTCTCAGCAGGTACATCGCTAATATTTGTAAATGTATTGGTGTACAAAAGCATGGTATTAGGCAGCACTTTTTTAGCAGGTAATATCTTTTGTACCTTTTTTCCATCTACCACAACTGTTTTTAACACATTAACCGTCGATTTTATTTCTATATGTCCCTGTTTGTCCGCATAGCTATAAGCAAAACTGCCGACCAATAATCCGATAACAGCAGATGCCTTTATAAAATTTATAATGTTTTTCATTGTTTTTTTCTCTTATTAGTCAATTATATAGGTTAATAAAATTTCAAAATGGTCAGATGATTTCATTTTACCGATAACGACGGTAGCAGTGTTACTTTGTGTTTTTCCAAAATCACCTTGGTCATTATCGTTAATATCGCTCAGTGAGATATTATTCAGTATCATCGATCCTGCTTTGTAATGCATATTTTTAGGGGTTGGATCGCTTATAACTAGATTTTCAATTACCCCATCACCTGTTGCATTTAACGATATTTTGTAAGTTACCGCCGTTCCAGGCATGATTCTTTTTTTGTTATAAGGGTCAATAACTTTAAATACCGTCTTTTTCATATCCAGGTTTAAAGAGCTGGTTATATAGCTTCCCACTGCCTGTGATTGTCCTTGGTCTTTTAGCAATACAAGATCAACGCCGTTATCACCTGCAGCAGGAATGGAATCCCCCACTGAATATTGATCAATATTAGGAATATCTGCTTTAACTTTTAATATCACTTTTCCTGTTTGTGATTTTCCTAGTGACTTAGGAATACGACTTAATATGTAAATAACAACTGATTCGTCAGCATCAAGCGTTACTTTATTAAGATCGACAAGGTATTGACTGTCTGCTCTAGCAGATGATTTATTTTGAAAACTGGATGTTTGATTGCTCTCAATCCAAATTGAATTAACAATAGGATCAAAATCATCGTCTGTAATAAGCGTATTACTTTTCAGTAAAAAGCTTTCTGTGCCATTACCTGTATTTGTTAGTCGAAAACTAAGCACTCTATCATTTGATGGACTAATAACGGTTACAGCCTGACTATCTAATGAGATCAAATCAAAATTTAATGTTTCGGCTACAGTGAACTCTGCTGTAGCACGCAGCCCAAACTCAGGAATACCGTTAGCGGTTACAATAACAGTATTGGAAATAACAGCACCCGCAGCCACACCTTTTGCCTGTACATTAAGGGAAAGAAAGCTAAGTAAAATGAAAATGAGGCTAAAAGTAATTGTTTTCATTGGTTATTTCTTGAAATTTAATTACTTTTTAACTCTGAATCTGTTGTAACTTCAGAGACTGTGTATGCTCCTTAATTCAGGTTAAACAAATAATTACCGAGGTTTATTTTTATTGTTGACTGATATTCTATGGTATAGAGATAAATTTAAACTGAATAGAGGGGAGGGAGGCTATTTGAAATAAGATTAGAGCTGTTATGATGCTACAAAGTAAAAAGAAAGATGCCTCAAAAAATGCTAGAAAAGCTCTAAGATTTGTTTTGTAAGTAGTTTTATTTGTTATCTATTTTTAATATGCTTGATTAACTGATTTAGATAAATATTTAGTGCAGACCTTCTGTCGTTATTTACCGTTAAGCCTTTCTTGTATAAGGGTCAAGGATGATAATTTCATTGTTCTTAATGCGTTGCATAAGGTTATCCCCATGTAAATCCCAAGCGATAACTTCTTTGTGTTTTGTGTAAAAATGATAAAGTTTAGCAATATCAGTCGCAAGCTGAGGGTTATATTTTTTGCTGATTTTTTCTAAAATATCATTGATTTCTTGCTTATTTTTCCAGTCTAAATTTTGAGTATATTGATTAAAGTATTCGGTATCTTCATCGTTGAGATGAACTAATTTTT
>JALVDG010000168.1 GCA_027009095.1 Thiotrichaceae bacterium | reverse complement strand
AAAATGAAGACTGGTTTGGGTTTATTGCTGAACGCGCAAGCTTATAAGGAGAACACTTATGGATAAGTATCAATTAACTAGAACAATTCGGTTTAAGCTGGAACCAGTAAAGAATGCTCTTGCATCTGAGATCAATGCTCTAAAAAGTAATATGGATAGTGATGATGTAGCAGAATTTCACACACTGGCATCAAGGCTATCAAGTCTAATTGAGGAATATCTGTATATCAAACTAGATGAAAAAGAGGAAACAGGAAATACAGATCAATCATCTATACTAAATAACCAGCTTGAAGTAAAAACAAACTGGTTAAAGCAACATACAAAGGAATACTATTACAACTGGGAGTCAAGTCAAAAACAGAGCAGGTCTCATCGTGTAACAGGTGTCTTTTATCTACGTAATGTTTTTGCTGCCTGGTTGAAAAGCTGGAATAAGCTGAACCGACAGCTTAAAGAACTTCTGGAACGTCCGGAGGAAAATCAGGCTAGGCGTAGAGAATTTGCCATCTTGATTACAGAATATACCAAGAAAGAAAATTTCCGGTTTATCCGGGACTTTATTCAGGCATCGCAGGATAAAAGCAGTGATCAGAAAAAGAATGAACTGGCGTTACTGGCAACACGGTTGGAGCAATCATTAACAAATTGTGAGCAACTGTATTTGCCTGACCAGGATAAGGGGCTGGTAATTGCCCGGGCAAGCCTAAATTATTACACCATCAACAAAAAGCCCAGAGACTATCCGGCTGAAATAGCAGATAAAGAAAGCGAGTTAACACAAGAAATTGAATGTACTCATCAGGCAATCACACATTTAATAAACAGAACAGGTTTTGAAAATCAGATTCGTGAGTTTGTGGTAAATCGCATTTTTAAGGAGACGGATGACACAGTAACACTGGATTCACTGTATCAAAAAATGAAACTATTTAAAGCGGAAGAAAAAAAGCGTTTTGAAGAAGCAATTGATAAGGGTTTGAACTTTAGTGATATTAAAAACAATCACCCTTTATTCGAATGTAGCGAAAAGGATTTTAATCTTTTTCTTGAGAGGACGGATCAAATCAAGTCCCTTGGCGATAAAATGGCAAAACTAGATAAGGCGAGTGCTGACTATAAAAAGAAGCGCAGTGAACTAAAGAAAGACATAGCCCAAATAAAACAAAAACGTGGCAAGGATTTCTTCTTTGTTGGTAGCGGAATGAAAAAGGGTGCAAAGCCTTACAAACAATTTTGTGAATTATATAAGCTAGTCGCCATGAAACGTGGCAGGATACTAGCAGAAATAAAAGGCATAGAACGAGAGAGAATCGACTCCAACCTGTTGAACTACTGGGCGCTAATATTCGAAAAAGATAAACAGCACCAGCTTGTGCTGATACCAAAGGAGAAAGCGGGTCAGGCTTATCGGAAGCTGGAGCAAGAACTAGACGCTACCGATCATTCTATCAGCGTCCATTATATCAAGTCCCTTACCATGCGTTCCTTGAAAAAACTCTGTTTTGGAACCTTGGGGAATACCTTCGCAAAAGAGATAAAGATTGAGCTTGAAAAATCACATCAAAGTAAATACAACCGACTTCAGGGGGCTTTTTCTTTTGAAAAATTCAAGCTGGAAAAGGATATTGTCCAGTTCTATCAAGATGTACTAAAAACCAATTTCGTTCAGAACAATCTGGATATACATGACTTTGAAGAACTTAAAGCCCTGATGGACAATAGTAGCATCAGCTCCCTTGAGCAGTTTGAGACTGAACTGGAAAAAATCTGCTACCGCAAGCGGATACTTGCAGGTAATGAGTTGGTTGACTTTCTTATTGATGATTGTGGTGCACAGTTAATGGCGATTACTAGTTATGATTTACGAAAACACAAAAGTCGAAGGGGTGACGACAAGCAGCATACGAAAATATGGAAGACGTTCTGGTCTGATGAAAATCGGGAAAACAACTATCCGGTGCGACTAAACCCAGAGCTTAAAGTTATCTGGCGTAAGGCAAAGGAAAGTCGGGTCAGAAAATACGGCAAAGATTCGAAAAACTACAACCCAGATAAAAACAACCGTTATTTGCACCCCCAATTTACCTTGGCGACGACGATTACCGAAAACGCACAAGGAAAAAGACTCGACCTGTCATTCACTGATCAGGATACGCTTGTCGAAAAAATACAAGAATTCAACCAGGACTATAACAAACAATATGCCACCAACCCCCATGAAATGCGTTTTTACGGCATAGACAGGGGCAATGCGGAACTGGCGACTCTGGCACTAGTCACCCGATTCACAGACAAGAAAAACGAGTTTGGTCAGCCTATACCCGAATTTACCGAATTTGATGTGTATCGACTAAAAGAGGAATATCTGGACTATGAAGAAGAATACCTTTGCAAGGGTGAGCCTAAGCAACGCAAGGCAATCAATAACCTCTCCTACTTTATAGAAAACGAAGAACTGTTTGAAAGCACAAAAACATCATCAATTGATTTAACTACAGCGAAGCTCATTAAAGGAAAGATCATAGAAAATGGTGACGTACTTACCTATTTGCGCCTGAAGGAATTAAGCGCCAAACGCCGAATATATGAATACTTTTCACAATCTAATATTGATAGATCAAAACACAATGCGATATATTTTGAAGACAATGAATTCTGTATTCATACTCTGGATAATAATAACCATGCTGTTATCTACTATTACCGACCTGACCTTGCAAAAATTAAATCCCATGATTCAATAGAGAGAATACTTAATGATTATCTGAAACAACTCAATTCCAAAAACACCGAGCGCGACATTTTAACAATTGAGAAAATAAACCATCTCAGAGATGCCATGGCATCTAATATGGTTGGGATACTGTCATATCTGTACAATAAATTTCCAGGTAATATTATCCTGGAAAATCTTTCTAAAGATGAATTGGCAGGACACTTCCTGGCTAGTAATGAAAATATTAGCCGCAGGCTGGAATGGCGACTGTATAACAAATTTCAAAAACTGGGACTGGTACCACCACGACTTAAAGAAACTATCCTTCTCAGACAAAATCAGGAGATAAACCAGTTTGGTGTTATCAATTATATAAAAACAGAAAATACCAGTAAAAACTGCCCGTACTGCGGCAAAAAAAATAACAAGAAAAAATCTGACTGGGAAAGGGATAAGCATAATTTAAGGCTATTCGATTGTACCAACTCAGAATGTGGTTTTAATACTCAGACGAATCATAAGGGCATGGAATCATTGAGCAATCCAGATATGGTAGCTTCTTACAATATTGCCAAACGCGGTTATGAGTACATATTAAATCCACCAAAACCAAAGAAAACAATCCTCAAAAAATCATACTCTCCAAAGGGAAAAAAACAACAGGGGAGAAAACAGGCGAAAAACCCACCA
>JALVDG010000167.1 GCA_027009095.1 Thiotrichaceae bacterium | reverse complement strand
TCGAAAATGGGGAATGTGTTAGTGCAGGTGCTTATAACGGTGAAACGCCTGATTGGGATATGCGAGCAAGTCGTAAAGATTGGATGAAGTGGGTCAATAAAGGTATCGGTGTAATGGGTAGCGACATGCTCGGTATGGGCAAAGCTTATGCATCGGGCGCACTTAAATTTAAAACAGGTGATTACGGTGCTATGATCAAAAACCCTAAAATGGCAGGTCCATTTGTAAAAAGTTTTAGTTTGATGAAAGCTATCGATACTGAATAAGTAAATTATTGGTATCAGCTTTGAAAAATTAGTATTAACTGATTTTTATAAATAACTGCTCATATTGTGCTCTATTTGGTTCGAGTTCAAGGCAAAGGGGCGGAGTTTATGCGTATAAATGAGCACTTTTAATGCAGAAATCGGACAGAATAGAGTGCAGGCTAAGTAGTTAGCTTTATAAAATATTTAACAGCGGTATGATTGAGTCATCCCGCTGTTTTTTAAGTAATGGGCTATGGAGAAAAGTATGAAGATTTTATGGAATATATTAGCGATTATAGGAATTGTTTCTTTAATAGGTGGTGGTTTTGCATACAGCAAATTCAAAGGCGAATTAGCTGCCTTTAATGAGTTAGACCCTGGAGCACGTAAAGTCTACAGTAATATGTGGGAAAAAATAAAAGAAACGGGTAGCTCCGCTGATGCAACTGTTTGGAAAATGCCGTTGGCAGATGGCGTTAGCAAAGAGGATGCAGAAGAGGCAATGGATTCTGCGGCAGTTGAGTTAGGCATATTGGCGGTTGGAAAGTTACCACTATCAACACAGGTTGAGAAGATGACAGATAAGAAGCAACGCTTTTTAAAAATATTCCAATACTGTAACCCTATCACTGCAATGACAATGGTTGATCACAGTGATGCCTTCTCTGCTTATCTCCCTTGTCGTATTTCAATGATCGAAGACAAACAAGGTAAAATATGGCTATATGCACTTGATATGGATATGATGATCTCAGGCGGTAAAACATTACCTCCTAAATTACTAAAAGCAGCTCAAGATGTTAAGCAAGTGATACTAGATATTATGAAGCGCGGTGCATCTGGAGAGTTTTAAACAAACCAAAAGTAGCCCTTTCTTAATACAAGCCGAATAGCCCATCTATTCGGCTTTTTTATTAGCTAGCGATTTGTGCTCTTTTGCTTTTTGTAAAATTCTCACTCGTCTTTCTTCATGGTCGATCATTGTTTTACGAATTAGCATTAAAATAACAGCGTACAATACAGCACAGTGAGCACCTATCCATAAATACAGACCTATATCATTATCAATGATAGTTATATTTTTACCGCCGTCCGATGGGATTTCATCAAATAGAAAACTTTCGGTTGATACTAGCAAAGCTAATAAAGATAAAACAAAAGCTACTATAGTTCGTTTTGTCATCAATAATATCGCTAATAGTGATAATAAGTTTGCGTACCAAGCAAACTGAAAAATAATAAAACCCATCCAGCCCATTGCTAAAATCCAATATCCCTTAATGACTTTATCTTCAGTAATAAAAACTGGCTCAAATAAAGATAAAAAAAACAAGACAAAAGCAAGCACAACCAATAACATGGCGATGATTTTTATAATGGATAATCTAATATCGGTCATAAACAGATCTGCATATTTTTAAATAAAAGAAGTTTGATAATTTTCTATTGCAGAGTTTCAAGAGCGCATAACAGGGCAAAGAGATAAGTTAGAATATTGATAACTATTCAGCACAATCAGTAACTGCTTAGATTGCGCTCTATTTTGTTCGAGTTCAAAGCAAAAGTGCAGAGTTTATGAGTATAAATAAGCACTTTTAACGCAAAAATCGGGCAAAGTAGAAGAGGGCAAGTTGAGTAGTTACGAATATTGAAACTCCATTGACACTCCTTATAAATTAAAGCAAAAAAATAAGCGATTAAATGTTGCCTATTTGAAAAGCTAATGCTGACAAGCGAGCTTTTTTATCGCTTGTCTTAATCGCTTAACCGCTTGTTTTTTACCTGCCACATTGCTAATTTTGACAAGCTGCTGCCAAGATTTTTTTTGCAAAACCTTAGCAATAACAAGCTGCACTTCTTCTCTATTTAAATGTGTTTTTTGGGAGAGGCGATTTAAAGTCAGTTTATAAATAGCACTAATACTACTTTCATACGCTCGTTTCTGAGCATAAAAACCTGCTAAAGCTTGGCTTTCGGCATCTGTTAATTCTAGTAGAGCTTTATCACTTTCACCGAATATTTTTTCAAATAAAATGGCAACAAGAGAAGCCTCTAAATCACGCAGAGGGTCTGCAAGTAATAAGGGCAATGATGCCGCAAAGTTTTGTCGTGCCCGCTGATGTAATAAATGGGATGATTTACTCAATGGCAAAAGCATAACAACAGAGTGTGTACCACTACTAGTGCCTCGTTTCATACCCAAATGTACACTTTGAAAGCCTGCCCTACTCCAAAAGGATACTAGCTCTGGCGTTGCCCCAAAACTTGTTGCAATATAATCGACGATACCTTTTTTTTTCGATGAGGTAATCAAGCACTGTAAAAGATAGCTACCTAAGCCTTGTCCTTGCAATTCAGGATGCACTGCAATTCTTACAATACGATCACCGATATAACAAGGGGCATCTTTTACCCCTGTATGTGTTGCTAATATTTGCGGGATAATATGCCCCTGTGGACGACGTTTACCGTTGTAAATATCATCCGCTAATGTTTGACTAAAACCACCTTCCTGAGCTACTAGCGCGGTTGCTACTATTTTATTATCACTACGCAGAATAAAAATCTGATAATTTTCATCATCTAATAAACGCACTAAATCGGAAGGTCGTGTTTGATAATGCGCGCTAACAAGTAAGGCAAATAGTTCATGCAATAAAACCTCATTTGCAATAAGTTGTTCTCGTTTAATCTCTAAAAAATTGCATGACTTGGGATTATTTATAACAGGCTTATCAATTTTCTGTAGTTCGGCATTTAGTAACAAAGCATCGAAGGTGAATTTTTCTAAAGGATCGTTTTCTGCCCAACGGCACGGTCTTTGTAAGCGTGCTTGCTTCCACTGTGAACATTGCTTATCTAATATTTTCTTAAAGCGAATCGCAAAACCACGCCCTCCTCCTTCATAGCCATGTTCTGTCGTTGAAAAAATAAGGCGTGAGTGCTGTTTTATAAAGCTTTCTAACAGGGGGATTGGAATGCTTGCAGCCTCATCAATCATCACTAAACTGGCAGATGGTTTTTGTCGATATAACTCATCGGGGGATAAAAATCTCATCCCTGATAATAAACGTTTATCTGAGACTTTATTTTCTACTGCTTGAAATAAGGTTGAGGCGATTTTTAGGCTAGGCGCAGTGACGATAATATTATCAAAATCCTTTTCTAATA
>JALVDG010000166.1 GCA_027009095.1 Thiotrichaceae bacterium | reverse complement strand
CTTTCCTGACAATGTGGAAGACCCTGTTATTAAACGCTTAGGTCGTGTCAGCCCTGTTGCAACCGTTGCAATTACTGCCGATAAATTAACTACCGCAGAGCTTAAAGCCCTCGGTGAATATTATCGAGATCGCTTACTTGCTTTACCCGCAATACCCATTGTCAAACTCAGCGGATTCTCCGAGCATCAACTACAAATTCTGATTAAACCCGATACCCAGCTAAAATATCAATTAAGTGTACAAGACATTGCTAACTTGATTGCAGCACAGTCCTTAGAACTTCCCGCAGGCACGCTCACCAGTGACGAGACCGAGTATCAAATACGCTTTGAAAACTCACGAAAAACAGCCGATGAATTAGCCGACCTCGTTATTATCAATACCCCAAAAGGTGGTGAAATTAAGCTCGGTGATATTGCCAAAATAGAAGATAAATTCGAGAAACTCGAAGAGCGTGTCGAGTTAAACGGCGAAAAAGCCGCCTTACTATTAGTCAGCAAAAACACCATCGATGATACCTTAAAAGTCTTTGCGGCGATTAAATCATTTGTTGAGACAGAAAATAAAAGACTCCCCGAAGGCACAAAACTCACCATCACCCAAGACAGCGCATCCGCAGTAAGTGATCGCCTGATGTTATTGGTTAAAAACGGTTGGCAAGGTTTATTACTCGCCGCCTTAGCCTTATTACTCTTTTTCAACTGGCGTTATACCTTTTGGGTAACACTGGGTTTGCCTGTCTCCTTTTTGGGCGGTCTAGCGGTTATGGTCATCGCTGGGGTGAGTATTAATATGATTTCGATGATTGCGCTACTGATGGCAATCGGTATTTTAATGGATGATGCCATTGTGCTCTCCGAAAGCATCGCACATGAATACAACAAGGGTAAATCGCCCCTAGATGCCGCCGTTGATGGGACGCAACGTGTTATACGCGGCGTGTTTGCCTCTTTCTTAACCTCTGCTTTTTTATTTGGCAGTTTATTTATGATGAAAGGCGATATGGGGCAAATTCTGGGTGTGCTACCTATTGTATTGCTGGCGGTATTAGTTATTAGCCTTATCGAAGCCGCACTGGTATTGCCGCATCACCTAAAGCATTCCTTAGAGCGTGTACACCATAAAGAGCTTCCTAAATGGCGACAACGATTTAATGCGGGTTTTGAAAGACTTCGTAATGGCATGGGTCATATTGCAACCGTTGCTATTCGCTTTCGCTACCTGACCGTTGGGATTGCTCTGGCGATGTTTGTGCTTTCGATTGGCTTAATTGCGACGGGAGTGGTGAAGTTTAAAGCCTTCCCTGATATTGAAGGCAATAGTGTTGAGGCAAGGATATTACTCAGCCAAGGCACACCGCTTACGGAAACAGAGCGGGTTATCGAGCAATTTCTTGATGCTTTGCAAAAAACCAATGAAAAACTCAGCGAAAATGAAACCGAGTCACTGGTTAAAAATGTACAAGTCTCTTATGGAAAACATGCCGATGCCTCAGAAAATGGCCCTCACATGGCAACCATTAACGTAGACTTACTCACCACCGAAGCCCGCAACACTAAAATTTCTGAACTTACCCGCCTATGGCGTAGCCATACCGAATCGGACAAAACGCTTGCCAATGTGGTAAATTTACAATTTAAAGAGCCAAAAGTAGGCCCTGCAGGGCGAGCCATCGACATTCGTTTAAGTGGCAATAATTTGGATAATTTATCCAAAGCCTCATGGGAGGTGCAAAATTGGTTACGCGGATACGAGGGCGTGTCGAATCTGTTAGATAATTTACGTCCAGGAAAACCACAATTTAGCATCAATTTACAACATGGCGCATTAGCCGCAGGTATTGATTCGCGTAGTATCTCATCACAATTACGATCTGCCTTTCAGGGTGTGAAAATCAATAATATTTACCAAGGGCGAGAATCCTATGAAATTATAGCCAAGCTTGATAGCACGCCAGAACAAGCGCTAAGAGATTTTGATAATTTAATGGTATTCTCCAAAAAAGGCGACAGCATCCCCTTAAGTAGTATCGCAACCATTACCGAAAAACGGGAATTTGCCCGCATCGCCCACGTTAATCATCAACGCACCGTTAATATCTATGGCGATGTCGATGCCGAGGTCGCTAATACCTCCGAGATTATTAGCGATACCCAACACCGCTTTTTAGAGGACTTACAAACACGCTATCCTAATATTACTTTTAGTCTTAAAGGCGAAGTTGCCAATGGTGCAGAAACTAAATTCTCGATTCTATCGGGCTTTTTCTTAGGCGCATTAGGCGTATTTTTATTGCTGAGTTTTATCTTTAAAAACTACCGTGAACCCGCCTTAATTATGCTGAATATCCCCCTCGCATTGATCGGCGCAATCTGGGGACATTATATTATGGGCTTAGACTTTACCCTGCCCAGCATGATCGGCTTTGTATCACTGGCAGGAATCGTGGTAAATGACTCTATCTTATTAGTCGAGTTTGTGAAATTTCATGCCAAAGAAGGTACGGCACTCCATGATGCCGCAGTACAAGCCGTGCGCGACCGCTTTAGAGCGATATTCCTTACCTCCATCACCACCATCGCAGGCATGACCCCCCTGCTCTTTGAAACCAGCTCGCAAGCATTAATACTCATCCCACTCGTTACCAGTATTGTCTTTGGTATGATCACATCAACTGCTTTAATTATGCTGGTACTCCCTGCGGTGTATAGCATTATGGAAGATATTGGCTTTGTTGCTATTGAAGAAAAAGAAGCTGTGGTGTCGGTGGGGGTATAAGGGAACTGCCCTATTAATCAAACTAAAAAGACGTACTGGTTTTTATCGATAGCTGCATTTTATCCACCTTATTTCTATCGACTAGAGGGAATGAGAGGTCGATATGAATCACCTTGCCTGTGCTTGATCTTGTGGGGATTAAACGTAGCCCTATTCCCGCATCGGCAAGTATTTTAGGCTTATTTTCTTTTCCCCATGCTGTGCCAATATCGGTAAATAAAGCTGCGCCTAGTTTCATTAAATTTAAAGGGTAGCTTTTAAAATGAATGCGCTTTTCTGCTTGAAGCATTACGGATTTATCACCCGTTTGATAAGCAATGGGATAGCCACGTAAGCCCGTATTTGCACCCAAAACGATTTGTTCATCAAATGTTAAATTATTGGATGCTTTAATAATTCCCGTGGCAAAGAAATCATTACCTTTTTCATTAAAGTGGGCATATTCGCTATTAAGCGATAGGCTTGTACCTTGTCTACGACCTGCACCTAAATAAGAGTCGGTTTTTATATTAAAGGACGTTAGATTATTGCTATTTAACTCATAAGCCTTGCTATAGTCCATTGATAATTTCAGTAGATTACTACTTGAACCAAAGTCTTTACGCAATATAGCGACACCTAGCGTTAAAGATGATCCTAATGATATATCTTCGACCCTTCCCATTGATTTAAA
>JALVDG010000165.1 GCA_027009095.1 Thiotrichaceae bacterium | reverse complement strand
CGAAAAAAACAACTGCCGTTTTTGCAGGAGAAAAAGCAGGTTCAAAATTAACAAAGGCCGAAAAATTGGGTGTAGAAGTCCGTTCAGAGGGCGATTTACTTGCGTTAATCGGGGGAGAATAAAAAACTGATAATAAATTGAAATAGCTGCTTGACAGTTTAGTCGATCATCCTTATTATGCCCACCTCAACGCGGGAATAGCTCAGCTGGTAGAGCACAACCTTGCCAAGGTTGGGGTCGGGAGTTCGAACCTCCTTTCCCGCTCCAGATTTAAGAAAAGCCTTATCATTCATTTGATTAAGGCTTTTTTTGTGATATAAGTGAATTGAAATTCTTCGTTATTTAGTCTTTCCAAATAACAACTAATAATGCTATAGTTCGCATCCTATCACGATGGCTGAATGGCAGAGTGGTGATGCAGCGGCTTGCAAAGCCGTCAACCCCAGTTCGATTCTGGGTTCAGCCTCCATTGATAAAAGACGTTTACTTAAACCACCGTGCCCAGGTGGCGAAATTGGTAGACGCAAGGGACTTAAAATCCCTCGCCTTCACGGGCGTGCCGGTTCGATTCCGGCCCTGGGCACCAATATTCAATTCGTTATCAGCCGATAACGCAAAAAGCCTGCTTTACAGCAGGCTTTTTTGTGTCTGCTCAGTTTGTTGTAGCTCGCCCTGCCGGGAGCAATATAACGTGGTTGGAGTACTAGCCTGATTTTTTTCAATAACTGTCACCTAGGTGACAGTTTTCTCCAAGCCTTTAGGTAACAATACGCACATCTAGAGGCAATTACTAAGTTTTAGTCTCGACTTAATAAAAACGGAGGAAACCATGATTTCAAATATGTTGCGTTTTAGCCCTTCATTATTTGCAGAATTAGAAGGGATTTTATCATCAGAATTACCAGGCTATAGTCGTAACCCTGCGGTTAATTACCCACAGGTTAATATGGGTGTCACAGATAAAAGTGTAGAGATATATTTGTTTGTTCCAGGTATGGAGGCATCTTCACTTGATGTTTCTTTGGAGAAAAACTTATTAAGCATTAGTGCTGAACGTGCGCCAGAAGAGACAGACAATAAAGATGCGCTGAGTCGATATGAGCGTTTTTCAGGTAAGTTTAAACGTGTGATTACTTTGCCAGATGATGTTGATCCTGAGCAAACTGATGCAACTTACCGTGATGGTATTTTACATATTAGTGTGGCGAAAAAAGAAGAGACATTGCCACGTAAAATTGAAGTAAGTGTTTAAGGAGGAATTGAACATGTCAACAACAAACGATAAGACAGTAAGCAAAGTTGAAAACAAAGCGTCTACAAATGATCTAAGTAAATCAACGCCTTCTAGACAACAACGTAAGATGCGTCCTGCGGCTGATATTTATGAAACAAAAGAAGGTGCAACGATTTACATCGATCTGCCAGGGGTTGCTAAAGATGGTTTAGATATTAATATCGACCAGAATGTGCTCAGTGTTGAAGGTGAAATTAATCTTGATACACCTGATAATCTTAAGCCAACGTATATGGATATTCGGGCGAATATGTTTAGTCGCCAGTTTACCCTTAGCTCAGAACTAGATATTAACAAGGTTGATGCAAATCTTAAAAACGGTGTGTTAGTTTTATCTATCCCACGATCAGAGCAACATAAACCTCGCAAAATAGAAGTAAAAGCGGCATAACAACTTAGCCAAGAGTGGTTACAAAGTGATATATTTTTACTATGCTTAGTCAGAGGTTCCCTAAAAAGCAGTAGACTGATAGCAAGGGCTGATTTAATCAGCCCTTTTTTGTGTTTAAGGAAAGCCTGATCAAGTCATAATTCGTTTTTCTGAGGTTATAATCTGTCATTTTTCTATTGAAAACCTGACAAATTCTATTTTAAAGAAATTCTGATTATCTTAGTCAGGGCTTCCCTAAAGGAGTAAATATGGAATATAAAGATTATTATAAAATTCTTGGTGTCGATAAAAAGGCATCGCAACAAGATATAAAACGCTCCTATCGTAAGATGGCGCGAAAATATCATCCTGATGTTAGCAAAGAGAGTGATGCTGAAGTACGCTTTAAAGAAATTGGTGAGGCATACGAAGTACTAAAAGATCCAGAGAAAAGGGAAGCTTACGATCAGCTTGGGAGTCATTGGAAGGCAGGGCAAGAGGGCTTTCAGGCACCGCCTGACTGGAGTAATGATTTTGATTTTAGTGGTGGCGGCTATACGCAAGGAAATGCCCAAGACTACAGTAGCTTTTTTGAGGATCTTTTTGGTGGTAGCAGGGGAGCTTATCAACAAAATGGTGCTTATGGGTTTAATAGCAAAGGTGAAAATATACGCGCCAAAGTCTATATTGATATAGAAGACTCTATCAATGGCGCAACCCGTTCTTTTAGCTTGCAAATACCCGAGGTGGACGAGCAAGGATATAGGGTAAACAAGCTGAAAACTCTCAATGTCACCATTCCTAAAGGTATAAAAGCAGGACAGAGCATTCGTTTAGCAAAGCAGGGAGGAGCAGGAATAGGCGGTGCTGAAAAAGGTGATTTATTATTAGAAATTGCATTTAATGATCACAAATACTATCGCTTAGACGGTAAAGATATTTATTTAAATCTGCCTGTTTCTCCGTGGGAAGCCGCTTTAGGAGCAAAAGTAGAAGTGCCTACGCCAACAGGAAAAGTAGGAATGAAAATTCCTGAAAATTCTCAACAAGGGCGTAAAATGCGTTTAAAAGGGCGAGGCTTGCCTGCAAAAGAAGCGGGTGATTTTTATGTAGTATTACAAATAATGCTTCCCCCAGCGAGTGATCCTAAAGCTAAAGCCTTGTATGAAAAAATGCAAGCAGAGCTAGACTTTGAACCACGCAAGTATCTTTTTTAGGAGGATATGAAATGAGTAACGACACAGTACATATTATATCAGGACATATTCTTGAAGAATCATCACCATTAAGTCTGAGAGATTTATGTAAAAATACTCATATGCCTGCAGAGCTAATGATTAGAATGGTGGAGCACGGGATTATTTCACCCATTGAAGGCACTAGTGCGAGGCAATGGCGTTTTCATAGTCAAACATTAGTACGAGTAGATAAAGCGTTAAGAATTAAACAGGACTTAGGAGTAAATCTTGCAGGTACTGCATTAGTCCTTGATTTATTAGATGAAATAAAATTACTGAAGACCGCGCTACATACTAAGCTTTAGGAGTAGCCTCTTAAAAATATCAGCTTATTTATTAAGACCTGAATCAGTGACTTCACTATGGCAGATAGCATAGCTATTAATTCCACAGCGGTTTAAAAAATACCCGCTTAACCTAAGGGTGAAGCTAAGATTTTTTAAAATCCACTGTTAAACCAATATTTTACACTCTCTTATCGTAGCTTCTCATAACTTGCAGGTAGCCTTATAAAACAATAGCTTATAGTGTTTTACAAAATCAGAAATGATTAT
>JALVDG010000164.1 GCA_027009095.1 Thiotrichaceae bacterium | reverse complement strand
TAGTGTCACGTTGTTAAGGTGTTAAAAAATAGTGTGCTCGATTTCTGCGTTAAAAGTGCTCATTCATACAGATAGACTCCGCTCTTTTACCTTGAACTCGAACAAAATAAAGCACAATCTAAGCATTACTGATTGTGCTGAGTAACAAAAAACTGGAAACAAGAAAATTAGAAATAAAATTTTCTTTGGACAGGGAATTTAGCTTGCTGAGGGAAAAAGCTCAAGATTAATATTGTTTGATAGGCAAAAAGTATAAAGAGAGCCTCTTGCTCTATCAAAATAGGAGGCTCTCTTATAAGTTAAAAATTTATGCTTTAGAAAAATGCAAACTATAAAATTGATGTCTTACCCATTAACTCACGTAGCTCGATGGTAGCATTCGGATATTCATTTTTAGCAGACAGTAACTCCATTGCTTCCTCCACACTAATAGGTCGATTTCTACGTGGAGCAGCAGGTTGTTGCATGACAGGAGTCGAGCGACGATAGTTTGGATCGATTCTTCGCATAACTGCTTGACCTAACTGATGCACTGCCATAGCGTAATATGTACTGTGGTTATAGCGTGTTATAACATAGAAGTTTTTACCACCAATCCACAGCTCATCACCAGCATGCGTTTTTAGCTTAATTAAGCTCAACTTACCACGCATATTATGCGGTACTGCTGCAGTAATACCCTTACGAGAAAGGCGCGATACATTATATTTATGCTTAAAGCCTGTTTTTAAAGTACGATAGCCTCTACCACTGCTTCGCGCAGGTACAGCTACCATTTCACCTGATCGCCAGCCATGACCTTTAAAGTACTTTGCAACACTACCAATCGCATCCGCTGGAGTCCAAAGATTAACCGAACCGTCACCATCAAAGTCAACACCATAGCGTTTAATATTACTTGGCATAAACTGACATAAACCTAATGCTCCAGCATAAGATGCTTTTGGTTGTAATGGGTTAATATGCGAGCTACGTGTCATTAGAAGATAACTTTCAAGCTCGCTTTCAAAATAACGACTGCGACGATTAGTATAAAAAGCCATTGTCGCTAAGGCATCAATCGCACGATTTTTACCTACATTACCACCATAAATTGTTTCTACACCCAAAATACCTAAAATAATTTCTTTAGGCACACCATATTGACGCTCTGCACGCGCAAAAGCAGCACGGTTTTTATTATAAAACGCAACCCCTGCATTAATATGCTTAGAAGTCAGAAAATGACTACGATAGCGACTCCATGTAGCACCACCACGTCTTCTCTTACGCTTTATGGGATGATCGTCTTTTGCCGCCATTTTACGCATCCAACTCGTAGCTCGAGCATTACTTAAAATACCATTCAAGTTAGCACGACTAAATCCATAACGAGAAACCATCTTATCGATAAAACGCTCAGCCTTAGGATTACCTGCAAAATCACCTGATAATGAAGCGCGACGAACCTGAGGACGATAAGTTCTACTACTTACTACTCTTCTTACAGGTGGACGGTATACAGGTCGAGACACTCGACGCGCTAAACGACGACGCGGCTGAACCCGAGCATATTGGCGTACAGGAGCTGCTTTTCGCACAGAGGCTGCTCTTCTAACAACTCTACGTTTTGCCACATAACGCCTTGGTGCTACTCTTTTAGTGACTTTGCGTACAACAGTACGTCGTTTTACTACTCGACTAGTGTCTGTAAACAAACGATCCATTTTTTTTACGACCACCTGCTTTTTTTTCTTAACTGGCACCGACATTGGCTTTGCTTTTACAACAGGTGCAACCGTAGTATTTACATCTTCTCGTTTTACATTATTAGTACTACATCCCCCTAATAATGCCAAGAATAGTAGACCGCTAGATACTTTTAAATATTTATTTTTTGTCACCGAATAACCCCTGAATCAGTTGATTAGATTTATAGATAGCTTAGGTTCTGTCGACAAAACCTAGTACTTTAAATTAAGTTTGGTTTGATGGAGTACTTGTTACATTTAAGATTGTTATAATTATATTTCAAGCTTATTGGTATGCAGAGACTCCTTAACAAAGATAGCCCTAACATTTGTAACCACATAATTTCCCCTAAGAATTTAATTCTACGCGAATATTGAGCACTAATAAATCAGAATTTCATTTACTTGTGTAATTGTAAATTAGGCATAAAAAAGCCCTGTAGTAAATTATTAAAACAGGGCTTTCTTTAGGCGACTTTTTAAAAGTGGCAGATTCAACTTTGAAGTCACGGACTCAGCTACTAGTTATTTATATAAAGTCCCAAACATCATCAAATTCTTCTTCATCAGGAAGAATATCTTCAATGGTTTTGAAGCTACAATAAGCGAAGATACCAATACACTCATCAATATTGGTAATCTGAATTTTTTCTTCACGTGATACAAACTGCAAGCTTAATCTATCCTCTACTTTGAACATATATGCAGGCAGAATAAGCGTTGGTTCTTCTCGTATACCTTCAATTGTGGGCAGAAACAAACCTTCTACAGGAAGTGTTTGTGTTAGCTTTCTATTCTCAACCGAATTAATACGTATCGACATTGCTTTAGGTGATATTAGCTCTGCCCCAAAACAGAGACTTTTTTTATCTCGATAATAATCCATCCAGCGTATGACTAAAATATTCCACTGATCTGAATCATCTTCTGGATCTTTTATTCCTACTATTTCTCCAATGCGTGCTGCTGTTGGTTCTTTTTCATGCTGACATAAGCCATACCCCCCGGAACTACTGTTTTCGATTTTCCACGTTTGTATTTCAACATTATGACTTTCTTCTAAACTTTCGACATCTAAATCTACCCATGGACTAGCGATTGATTCTCCATAATTAAGCTGTTCATAAATATCATCTTCCTCAGCATTTTTTTCAGACTCTGGCTTTTCTTGTGTATGCCTTACTACTTCAACAACATCTTTAAGCCTAAAGACGACTCCTGCCTTATCTTCTCTATCATAGCGTTTGAATTTTCGGCTACGTGCTATTGTCAAGACGGCTAGTAATCGCTTAGCCAAGCTATGACTTAACATTGGAAATTCTTTGTGTAAACCTAATGGAGCATTTGCTGTATCAACAATAAAACCTTTAAGAATATGGATGATCTTAGTGACATCTATTATGCGACTCGTTGGTGAACTTAATATATCAGCTACTGGCATGAGAGCGGCGGGCTCATCACTATTGAGCAAACAAATATGCGCATACTCTCCTGTAATTTCGTCTGTATTATCTAGGATTCTAACTTGAGAAATAACCTGTTTATAAAATTGTTCTAATCGCCCAACCTCCCCTTGTCGTAAACTGTTAGGTCTAGAAAGTGCAATTAAATGAACAAAAATATAGTGCTCCTCAATGGTTAACTTTTCTGCTTGAGCATCGCTTTTATCAGGAATAATTTGAGATTGAATATTATTTTCACAGGCAAATAAATAAAGTTGATGAATAT
>JALVDG010000163.1 GCA_027009095.1 Thiotrichaceae bacterium | reverse complement strand
ATTTTTTATCCAATGCAAGTTATTGATTTTAAACGTGCCTGTGGATTATGAGAAGTTACGCTTGAGATACCCTATCCCATTGATAACATGCAGGGCAACGCCATAAATAATCTTGCATTTTATAGCCACAATTTTGACACTGAAACATAGCCTCTCCCTGCAAAAAATTTATCAAAGATTGCTTAATCAGTAATAACTTTTCATGCTCAGGAAAAATATCTGTATTATTTTGTAAAATGTCAATCGATTTAATAATTGAAGGAATATCTAACTTTTTAGCCTTTAGATCATCAACTAAAAAATCAACCGAGACATCTTTATTACCATTACGTGATATAAATGCCAGTAAATAGCTTAAAACTCTGGAATCACTACGATACAGATGAAAAAGGATAGACTCCAATTCTTTGTCCTTTCCAACGATCGCGGAAACTTTGGTTATTTTAGAATATAAATAAGATAATAAGCGGGAATCTTGCTTCAAGGCTTTTAAATAAATTTTAAAGGCACCCTTATAATTCTTTTTCCTTTCCAATAAGTCTGCCTGTAAAATCATTACTCGTACTGATAATTTAAAGCTATTTTCCGCTTTTAACACGTACTCATCAACTCTATGCAGATTACCAAAAGACATTTCTTGCTCTGCCATTTCACAATAATAATGAGAAATTAGCTTTTTATGTGCATCAGACAATTTTTTCCTTTTCAAACAAAGTGTTGTTTGAATTGCTTTTTCCCATTCATGTGTTTGCTCATAAATTTGCCTTAAAGGAAGACAAGCATCAACATCTTTTGGATTTGTTTCAAGCAGCTCCTGAAAAACACTTTCAGCACGATCAAGCATACCTGCGGAAAAATAGTCTTCACCTAAAGCAAAGAGAACCGATGCTTTTTGATCTTTAGTCAAGCTCGAACGAGCCATTAAGTTTTGATGCAGACGCAAGGCACGATCAACTTCGCCTCTATTACGAAACATATTACCTAACAGCAGGTAAGTTTCTGCGGTATACTCGTCTACATCAGGATGATTAATAAAAACTTCAAGCGCCTTATCTGGCTTCTCACTTAAAAG
The DNA here is from genome assembly GCA_027009095.1 of Thiotrichaceae bacterium. GTDB lineage: Bacteria > Pseudomonadota > Gammaproteobacteria > Thiotrichales > Thiotrichaceae > JAGLBW01. The sequence goes on along the minus strand of JALVDG010000163.1, from coordinate 2,390 downwards.
GTAATTAACCCCCCTCACATAGTCATCAGCTAACTTCGAAGATTCAGCACACTGCTTTGAATTGCTTTTCTTAGCAGATCGCCAACCAGAATAAAATGCCAAAGGTAACAACAGGAATAGAATTTCTATCATTAGCTACTATACACAGAAAAGCGACCTTAGGAAAAGGTCAGAGATATTTAAACTAAATGGCGATTACTTAAGCTACGAAATGAAACAAGCTACATACACTATTTACCAATAAAAGTTACTCTTGTATCGAACAATTATCTTTTGACGCATCAACACGATCCCTTAACTCTTTACCAGGCTTAAAGTGAGGAACATATTTAGGAGATAAGTCGACTCTAACACCTGTTTTAGGATTACGACCACGGCGAGCAGCTCTATAATGCAAAGAAAAACTACCAAAACCGCGTATTTCTATACGACGACCATCTGCCAGTGTATTACTCATTTGCTCTAGTAAAATTTTGACCGACAACTCTACGTCACGACTACTTAAATGACTTTGCTTTCGTGAAAGAATATCGATTATTTCTGACTTCGTCATGCCCTTCTCCTCCAATATTGACTACTTGAGTTTACTCCTAGTGGTAAAAAAAGAACAGTCTGAAAGTAAAATAACAACATGAAAAGCATACTAAAAAGCCGATTACTTCAAGGAAGTAGTCGGCTTCTAGTACTAAAGTATTATAAAATCCTAAAAATTAAGAAAAACAACAGGGTTAATTATTCACCTATTTGCTCTTTAAAGATATCGCCTAATGACACACCACCAGCAGAACTACTGCTGTATTCTTTCATTGCTTCAGCTTCATCTTCATAATCTTTCGCTTTAATAGAAAGATTGATTATGCGAGTTTTACGGTCCATACCCAAAAACTTCGCATCGATTTTATCACCAACTTTTAAGATAGTACTTGCATCTTCAACACGATCACGAGAAATCTCTGATGCACGTAAAATACCCTCAATACCTTCAGCAAGTTCAACCTTTGCCATTTTAGGAGTGACCTCAGTAACAACCCCACTAACAACGCTTCCTTTAGGATGCTCTGCGAAAAACACTGAGAACGGATCTTGATTTAATTGCTTGATACCTAGAGAGATACGCTCACGATCAGGATCAACCGCCAGTACGATTGCTTCAACCTCATCACCCTTCTTAAAATCACGAATTGCATCTTCACCAGAAACACTCCAAGAAATATCAGAAAGATGTACCAAACCATCGATACCACCTTCGAGACCGATAAAGATACCAAAGTCAGTAATTGATTTGATATTACCCTTAACACGATCATTTTTATTGAATGACTTAGCAAACTCATCCCATGGATTATCTTTACACTGCTTCATACCAAGAGAAATACGACGACGGTCTGCATCAATATCCAAAATCATCACTTCAACTTCTTGACCTAAAGTAACCACCTTTGAAGGATTAACATTTTTGTTCGTCCAATCCATCTCAGAAACGTGTACAAGACCTTCTACACCATCTTCTATTTCAACAAAACAACCATAATCCGTTAAGTTACTTACTTTACCGAACAAACGTGTCTTAATTGGGTAACGACGTACCAAATCTTGCCATGGATCTTCGCCCAATTGCTTAAGACCTAACGATACACGACTCTTCTCACGGTCAAACTTAAGCACCTTAACTTCAAGCTCGTCACCAATAGTAAGAATTTCAGAAGGATGCTTAACACGCTTCCATGCAATATCCGTGATATGCAATAGACCATCGATTCCACCTAAATCAATGAACGCACCATAATCAGTAAGGTTCTTAACGATACCTTTAACTACCTTACCTTCTTCTAATGACTCAAGTAGTGCTTCACGCTCTGCACTGTACTCTTCTTCAACGACTGCACGACGTGAGACAACAACATTATTACGACGCTGGTCTAGTTTAATCAGTTTAAATTCTAATTCTTTTCCTTCCAAAAACGTAGTATCACGTACTGGACGTACATCTACTAATGAACCTGGCAGGAATGCACGAATATCACCCAACTCAACGGTAAAGCCACCACGTACTTTACCAGTAATGATACCCGTAATAATTTCATCATTCTCGATTGCTTCTTCAAGAATCTCCCATGCACGTAGACGGCGTGCTTTTTCGCGTGATAAACGAGTTTCACCGAAACCATCTTCCACACTTTCTAATGCAACTTCGACAACATCACCTGGTTTAACAGTGATCTCACCTGCTTCATTTTTAAATTCTTCAGATGGGATGACGCCTTCCGATTTTAATCCTGCACTCACCGTTACAAAATCTGGGGTAACTTCTACAACAGAAGCATTGACAAGAGACCCTGGAGTCATCTCTATATACGTTAAGCTTTCTTCAAACAGCTCAGCAAAACTTT
>JALVDG010000162.1 GCA_027009095.1 Thiotrichaceae bacterium | reverse complement strand
ACAATGCTTCGGTACGAGGGAGTTCACGTAAATCATAATCAACCCCCAGAAATCCAAGTAATTCTTGATTTTCATCGCGTATGGCTTGAATTGCAGTTAAGGAAGGGCGTTTTTTATTTTTACTGATATAAGCCGCTGAGAGTACAAAGTCTGAACTATCGATTCCTTGCATATAAGGACGTGTTGAGCGGTTTCGTCCAAACTGACTTTCGTCTTTGCCGTATTTAAATAAATTGGCGGTAATTTGCGTACCATTTTTATCAAGTACGAAAAGATATTTGCAATAGGGCAGGTCTTTACAGGAGTCTAGTAGGTAGTTTTCTAGAGCTTCTTTATCTGACATGGCTCTGGGGATATTGCGAACAAGACGCGATAGAGCGACACTAAGTAAATCTTGTAATAATTTGCGTTGTCGTTTAACGGATTCTCCAATGGTAGTATTTGTAGTCATTTTATTTGTTTTTTATAAGGTGTAAATTTTAGAAGTCGTTCGATAGTTATTTATAAATATTTTTTATACTAATCATATTTTTGATAAGTTTTTAATCGATACGAAGTTCCTAGCGTTGAGTAACTATGCTACCACTAATTATTGATAATACTTAGTGTAAACCGATAAAAATTAAGGGAGATTTAGTAGAGTAGAGTCAGTGTATAAAAGATCTTAATGCCTAGACAAAAACAGAGACGCCTTTATTAGCTCATACAATCAGAATGATTGAATAATCTAATAAAGGCGTTCTTCTAAAATATTTACATGAAAAAGGATGATAAAAATCACCCATTAATGGAAAGGTTTTAATATCTGTTAGATTTCATTTTAAGCAATTCGGTTTAAGGTTTGACAAAGGAGGTCAATCCGGTCAGATTGAATAAAGATATTGTTCTTCTTTCGTTCGGCACAAAAGTATCCTTTTGATTTTGTTACAGCGAAGCCTAAACGAGCATAATACATTTTTACTTGTTTAAAACTGATTGTATTCATGACTAAACCCTGATGTTAATTTGTACATTTAGTATAATAAATAACCATATATTAACCTATGCTTAATATATGATCAATATCTCCAAAATAACAACTGCTTAGCCTATATATCTCGAAATAACTATAGAATATAGGTAACTACTCAGCTTGCACTCTATTTTGCCCGATTTCTATGTTAAAAGTGTTCATTTGCTTATAAACTCTGCCCTTTTGCTTTGAACTCAAACAAAATAGATCGCAATCTGAGCAGCGACCGATTATGTTGAGTAGTTACGAGAGTTTTTAATTTTTTTATAATATTAATCGGGAATTTCATTATTAATATGCCAAGCATAGTAAGCTTGTTGTAGTTCATCCCATAGTTTCTTTGGTAGGCTATATCGTGTATATAGTCTTGATTCAGCATCAGAGTAGATGTCACTGAGTGATGCTTGAATACTGGGGTGGAGTTGCGAAAATTCTACATTCATTGCTTTAGGTTTATTGAGCATGCCTGCTGATTCAAGTGCTTCAACTAGATCGACTATCCCTCGATGCGCATCACTTAGGTTATCCATTGAGGCAGGAATAACAATATGATTGCCTGTTCTGCTACGGTAAATGTGTCGACGAAAATCATCTAAGAATAAATATCCATTGCCAACTTGTGCAAAGCTAGGAATATCATGAATATTGATATAACGACCTTTGAACCGTTTATCTCCCCATTTGCTACGCTGGTTTTCTATACCATCGGCTAGACCAACAATAAAGATGAATAAATCGATTAATCCACCTAAGAATAGGGGAGCGTAGTCAATAGAGCTAATTTTAGTTGCTTCAGCATTTTCAGCTGTTTTTTGACCAAACATATTGCTTAGCCAAGAGTTGGGTATAAGTGCTTTGGGTATTTGCATAAAAACGGTAAGAGCGCGGGATAAAACTGCTTTTTCACTGTTTGGGTTAAATAGTTTAACTTCATTGACTTTAGGTAAGCTTTCTACCTGTTTGATAATTCCTGTACCTTTAATGTCGATGGAGTCATCGGGACAGGTAATGACGGAGCCTGATGGACTTATACCATCAGTTACGCGACCTTCGTACATATGTGCACGGAGTGTTGTTTTTAAATTAAGCACATTTCCATTTGATTTATAGGAATTAAGTCGTTGTACAATACGATTCATTGCGTCTTGAATATCATCGGTTGACATTTTTTTGTTATTAAACAGTTCAACCAAGTTTTCAAGTTTTTTTATATCGTCAGAAACAGCATCATATAAGCTGGTAATATCGCTAGATAGTGCTTTAAATATACGCTCTTCTTTGTCTCTGTAGCGACTTCTAGGACCAGAGTTGGGACCAGAAATATAACCGCAAGTACCACCTCGTTCCCTTTCTTCTTTTGCTTTAGCACGAGAGTAATCTGCAAGTTTGCTAGTATTTAATTGTACCGACTTGAATGCGTCTTGATAATCAAGGGCTGAATTTTTAACACGTGCTAGTTGTACTGAGAAGTTATCAAAAGCATAGCTTTCAGCACGAAATAGGTTGTAGTAAAAGCTATAACTGAAAAATACACTGACTCCCATCGTGACAATATAGACTATGAGCCATGCCATTTTAAGTAGTATTCTGGTACGTAGCATTTCAAATAAGGAGAAAAGCAACATGCCTTGCAGTACGCTGACAAAGAGAAAGAGTACGATAATAAATGCCACTGGTGTTTGTTCAAAACTACCATAAGAGAAGCGGACTAAACCATCGTAAGTTGTGTAAAAAGAAATACATGAAAGAACGAGCAAAAACAATACAATAAATGTTCTTGCAGGATTAGCTATCAGTAAGCGTAACAGGGAGGAGCCTGTGCTTGATGTGGTTTCCATGGTCATTTTATTCGCCATCCTTGACGATTACTTAAGGGGTGGAGTATTTTGTTCATTGTTAGTACGACTTATCTGGCGATATTAGAGGCAGGTCGACGTTACAATATCACTTTCGTATTATAAATATTAATAGGAAGTGTAATATTGTTTATTTTAACCTGAATCCGTGGCTTCAATGCGGATAAGAGAGTGTACGTTATTGGCTTCACAGTGGATTTTAAAAAAATCTTAGCTTCACCCTTAGGTTAAGCGGGTATTTTTTAAACCGCTGTGGAATCAATAGCTTATGCTATCTACCGTAGTGAAGTCACTGATTCAGGTTTAATAAAGTATCGTTTGGTTTATTTCTTTTTCTAGTAGCAAGGTCTTAATTGAAGCCTCTACGCGACGAGATAGTTTGTCGAGGAGTGTCTTCTGTGGGCTGAAATTTATCGTTGTTTCCGCCTTGATAACATCTCGTGCAACAGATGCTACGCTACCAAAATCATCAATAATACCTAGTTTTTTAGCATCTTGCCCTGTCCAAAATAAACCTGTGAAAAGATCTTCATTATCTGCTAAACGATCTCCACGTCCTGCTTTTACTGATTCAATAAAATGCTGATGGGTGCTCGTTAGCATTTTTTTAATATGTGCTCTTGCTTCAGGGGTGCTTGGTTTGAAAGGATCGATAAGTGCTTTGTATTTTCCTGCGGTCATCTCGCGACTTTCAATGCCAATTTTTTTCATTGCTTCTACTAGACCAAAAGATTTCATGCGTACACCAATAGAGCCGATGAGGGTCGAGCGGTTAGCATAAATATTTTCTGCGGCCGAGACAATAAAGTATCCACCAGAGGCGCATAAATCACCAGCAACGGCATGGATAGGTTTGTCTTTATGTAAATTGCGTAAACGCATAATTTCATCATAAATTAAGCTAGACTGCACGGGGCTTCCACCTGGTGTGTTGCAGTGTAAAATAATACCTTTTACTTTTTCATCATTAAAAGCTTCTTGCAAGGCGGGTATGACATTATCAGCACTAGCATCAGTATCAGGCATAATGATGCCTTTAATATCGATGACTGCGGTGTATTTGTCTGACAAGCTAAAGCGAGGGTTGCTGGTTGTAGATGCAGTTTTGATTGCCATAATAAAAAGAAAAAACATTAAAGCAAAAATTAGCATGAAGAAAATCTTCCAGCGTCTTGCTGTACGTTGCTCTTTAATGCCTTCTAGGGCAATTTCCTTTAATGATTGAATTGCTTGCTGGTTGTTTTGCGAGTCAGCGGGCGAATGAGTGTTGTTCATTTAAGGTCCTTATTTGAGTCGATATATTTCGAGCATTATTAACGTGTGCGATGGGGTTTTGTTTTAAGAGGCGTTCTAAGCTGTGTACGCCATAACTAACGGCTATTGAATCCATTTTAGCATTATTTGCCATTTGTAGGTCATATACACTATCGCCAATCATTAAAGCGGTTGCTTTATCGGTATTATAGTCAGTTAAAATTTCGTTAAGCATTTGTGGATCAGGTTTTGAGCGAGTTTCATCGGCACAACGGCTAATAGGAAAATAATTATGCAAGTTAGTTTCAGTTAACCCTTTGTCGAGTCCTTTGCGTGATTTGCCTGTGGCGATAGCAAGGTCATAGTTTTGTTCGCGTAATTCATCTAACATTTCTATTACACCTGAAAATAGGGGGCTAGGTGTTTTGTCTTTAAATAAATAAAAATCCCGATAGACTTCAGCCGTTTTGCGTATAAATGCGTTGTTTGCATTGGGATAGAGCGAAATGATAGCTTCTTCTAGTCCTAAGCCAATAATATTGAGTATATTGTTATCTGTGCGCGGTTCTGCTTCCATTTCACTAATAGCAAGCTGCATACAATTAACGATTTGAGCGGTAGAGTCCATTAGCGTCCCGTCCCAATCGAAGATAATAAGTTGATATTTTCTCTTTTTTAGTATCATTTGTTTATTTTATAGCGATTGAAAAGAGGTAGCTTAGTCTAGCTTAGATAATACTGCTAGCAAATCAGGAGCTAATGGGATTTCTTGTTGGTAGCTCTTACCCGATAAAGGCAATTTGAATTTAACACGAAAAGAGTGGAGAAAAAGACGTTTTAAACCAAACCTTTTTTTATATTCCCTATTTAATGCAAAATTTCCATACTGAGTATCCCCAAGTATAGGAAATTCTTTATCTGCCAACTGTGTTCTAATTTGGTGCATTCTACCTGTTAGCAATTTGACTTCCATTAATGTTGTATCGGAATATATCTTTTTAGGATAAAAGATACTGCTTGCTACCTTTCCACCTTCTTGAACCTGTACCTTCTTCTTTCTACCACGCTCTTTGTGGAGTGTGTTGGTGACATGTTGTGTGCCTGCTTTCCATTGCCCGTGTACTAAGGTTTGATAATACTTATCAATTCCTCCTGATTTGAATAAGTCGTGAAGAGAAAGTAACGCTTTACGGTTCTTAGCCAGAATGACAATGCCACTGGTTTCTTTGTCTAGGCGATGTGCTAGCTCAACAAAAGGAAGGTTTTGACGTAATTGGCGAAATGCTTCGATTAATCCATAGGGGCTAGCTGTACCACCATGAACAGCTAAGCCAGCAGGCTTGTTAATTAAAATTAAATCTTGATCTTCTAATAAAATAGCCTTTTCTAACTGATCTAATAATTGTTGTGGGGCTAGTGTGGATTTTTTTTGTTCTGGCAAGACCATTGGGGGGATGCGGACAACCTCTCCTGCTTGTAATTTTCGAGTTGGTTTAGCACGTTTTTTATCAACTCGTACCTCACCCTTACGTAATATTCGGTAGATATGGGAGCGAGGGACATTTTTTAGTTCACGCATTAAAAAGTTATCAATACGTTGCCCTTCGTTAAACTCGCTTACCGTCACAAAGCGCACATTCTGTTTTTTTTGTTGAGTATTATTTTTTTGAGAAGATTGAGGTTTTTCGATCATAAATAGATAGTATCACCCGTTTATAAGGGAAGCTATCCTACAAAATTAAATAGTCGTAAATGGGATGGATCTACTTAGTGTAGAGTATCTAAGTTAACCAATTAAAATTTCTTTTCAAGCATATATTTATTGATAATAATCAGCCTAGTTGATATATTTGCGCGTTAATTTGATCGATGAAATGCTTGTTTAGCAAGGATTCTCGCCATTTTAGTATATTTACAACTCAATACTTATATTATTTTATTAAAAAGAGTATTTAGTTGATGAGAAAATCGCATGTGCTTACTTTATATTAAGCACAGCATTATATTTATAATTCGTACTGGTCGAAATGACAAACAGTCGAATTAAGGACATAAATAGCTTGGTAGTTTTACTAAGTTTGATAGCTTCCTGTTTTATAGAACAACAGAATTATAATACTTAAAACATCTATAATTTCTCTTAAGTTTTAAAGAAGGTAGATGTTTTGAAAATAGCCAAAGCCCCATACAATTATAATTACTGCCAAGAATATTTCCTTCGGATTAAACTTGAGTGTTATTTTAGTAGAGTGTGGCTTCTCGCTTTAGTGAAAATTTAATTATTAAATGTCAATTTAATCCCTGATAGATTTAAGAAATGTATCCAAGTCATTGTTTTTTTATGAAGTGTCGGAACTTACACTTGGAACTAAGCTAAATCCATCTGAATAACCACGAGCAGATCTTATAGATAATAGCCTTGAGAATGATTTAGGCAGAGTAGTGCAGTTGTTTTGATAAATGGACTGTTTGCCTGTGCTTCCGTGTTGTAGTAATTTATATTAAATTGACTTTATATCTATGCAAGTATTATTGAATTTGCTAAAACGCTTTATTTAGTATTTATAGTTTCAGTTCTTGAAAAACGTAAGCTGTTACATTAACAGGAAACGTTAATCTTATGAAAAGAATAGTTATAAATGCAACCCAGCCAGAAGAAATTCGTGTTGCAATGGTTGATGGTCAATACTTATATGACCTTGATATCGAACATCCCTTCCGCGCACAGAAAAAATCCAATATTTATAAAGGTATCATTACTCGTGTCGAGCCAAGTCTTGAAGCGGCATTTGTAAATTATGGTGCTGATCGCCATGGTTTTTTACCTTTTAAAGAAATCTCTCGTGAATATTGGGATACTAAAGGTAAAAAAATATCTGGTCGTCCTTCTATTAAGGATGTTGTTAAAGATGGTCAAGAGGTTCTGGTTCAAGTTGATAAAGAGGAGCGTGGCAATAAAGGTGCGGCGCTTACTACTCAAATAAGTCTTGCTGGCAGATACCTTGTGTTGATGCCAAATAATCCAAGAGCAGGTGGTGTTTCCCGACGTATTGAAGGTGAAGATCGTCATAAAATTCGTAAAATTCTAGAGCAATTAAACCTTCCAAGCGGGATGGGGACTATTGTTCGCACTGCGGGTGTAGGGCGTGAATTAGAAGAGCTTACTTGGGATATGGAGTACTTGCTAACACTTTGGGAAGCTATAACGACGGCAAGTGAACAACACAAAACTCCCACACTTCTTTATCAAGAAAGCAATGTCATTATTCGTACCCTGCGTGATTATTTCCGTAAGGATATTGGTGAAATACTAATTGATAATGAGCGTGTTTATCAACAGGCGCATGACTTTATTCGAGCTGTTATGCCGCATAATTTACGTAAATTAAAGCATTATTCTGATAATATCCCTCTCTTTAGTCGTTACCAAGTTGAACATCAGATTGAATCGGCATTCCATCGTGAAGTCGTATTGCCTTCAGGTGGTGCTATCGTTATTGATCATACCGAAGCGTTAATTTCAATAGATGTGAACTCGGCACGTGCGACGAAAGGAGCTGATATTGAAGAAACCGCGCTTAACACTAACTTAGAGGCAGCAGAGGAAATTGCTAGACAGTTACGTCTTCGTGATTTAGGTGGTCTGGTTGTTATCGATTTCATTGATATGCAGCCTAATCGTAATCAGCGTGAAGTAGAGCGTCGTTTACGAGAATCTTTAAAGGTTGACCGTGCTCGTGTACAAATTGGGCGAATTTCACGTTTTGGTTTGCTTGAAATGTCGCGTCAACGCTTGCGTCCTTCTTTAGGTGAATCAAGTCAGATTATATGTCCTCGTTGTAGTGGGCAGGGTAGCATTCGTGGTGTTGAATCTTTAGCCTTATCTATTATGCGTTTGATGGAAGAAGAGGCAATGAAGGATGCTACTTATGAAGTCATAGCACAAACACCTGTGCATGTTGCTTCTTTCTTGTTGAATGAAAAGCGTAAAACATTAGCTGAAATTCAAGCACGTCATAATATTAAATTAACAGTGCTTCCGAATCATCACCTAGATACGCCTCATTATGATATTCAACGTATTAAAGAAGATGATGTTGATGATGAATTACGTAGTTATAAGCAGATTATTAAGCCACCTGAACAGATTGATAGTGTTAAGGAGACAGAAGGAAAGCAGATACCTGTAGAAGCCATCGTTGGGCAAGTAACACCTGCTACACCTTCACCAGTTCCCCATGTGGAAGAAACAAAGCCTACGCCTAGTTTATTAAATCGTATATTTGGTGGTTTATTTGGTAGCAAGAAAGTAGTAAAAGAGCCAAAGCAAGAGTCAGCTAAAAAAGAAGCACAGAGCAATAGACAACAAAATAATCGCACTAGAAATAATACACGAGGACGAACTAATAATCGTCACAACAATCAGCGTCAACAAAATAATCGTCAGAATAATAATCAGCGTAAGAACAATAATCGTCAGCAACCGCGCAATCAACAGAACAATAAAACGGCTGCAAATAATCAGGGAAAGCAAAATAACCGCACAAAAAATCCTAATCAGCAGAAGAATCAGAATAAGCATCTTCAAAATTCACAAGCTAAGACCCCTAATCAGCAGCAGGCTAATGTGAAAAATGCTAAGGGAAAGGTAAATAATAAGCAGACTCCTAAGCAACAAAAAATAGCTGGAAATACTGCAAATAATTCCATAGATAAGAAAACGACAGCAAAGCCTGCTCCTCAAAAAAGTCCTAACACAGGCAATGTGAATCAAAAGCCTGTACAGGTTAAAGATAAAGATAGTGCGAAAAAGCACTCTGCAAAGAAACCACCTCATGTGGAAAGTGCTGAATTTCATGATCAAGCACCACTTGAAATATTTATTCCTTCAGCATCCAAACCTAAGAGCACAGCAAAATCTAAGGTGGAAGCTAAGAAAGAGACAACAAAGAAGACAGAAACAAAAACACCCACAGAAACGGTTAAGTTAGATAAAAGTTCGGATGTAGAGGGCAAGGAAGCTACTAGCAAGAAAGTAGAAAAATCACCTGTCACTACGACTAAATCAAATGAATCAGAAGATAAGCCTAAGAAACCTACGACTACTCGTCGTAAGAAAGTGGCTAAACCTGTCGATTCTGCACTTGAGATTAAAATTCCAACTGCCAAGCCTAGTAAGGTGACTACTAAAAAAGATGAAGTTGTTACTAAGCCGAATGAAAACAAGCCTAAACCAACTAATAAAAAAGTAGTAGAGAAAGCGGATGAGATAGTTGAAGTTAAAACAGCTGCTAAGGTTAAGGCATCTGAAGCTAAAGCATCTGATGAGGCTAAAGAGGTAAAAAAGAAAGCAGCATCGACTACTACGAAGAGAAGATCGTCAACGGTAAAAAAAGAGACTGATGAGAAACCTTCTGTTGTCGATAATAAAGAGAAGTCAGCAGTAGCTCCTAAAAAGGAAACTGCTATAGCAACTAAAAAATCAGTGGTTGAAAAATCTTCAGTTGATAATAAAGAAAAATTACCAGTAGTCGTTCCTAAAAAGGAAACTGCTACAACTCCTAAAAAACCAACGGTAAAAAAAACAACGACAACTAGAAGGAAAAAAGTAACTTCTACCGAGAGCAAAACAGATGAGGTGAAAGTAGCGAAACCAAAAATCACGAAAACAAAATCAACGACAGCTAGAAAGGCAGCAACAAAAAAAGTAGCTGAAGATACTGAGCCTAAAGAAGTAAAGAAGAAAACCACAGCAAAAGAAAAACCAGCAGCTAAATCAACACCACGGCGTAGTACTAAGAAGGTGGTAAAAGATGTCGATGTTGTTAGTAATGATGTGCCTAGTAAGGAAGAAGCAGAGAAGCCGAAGACTGTTCGTAAGAAAGTGCCTGTAAAAACGGTTGATGATAAAGAGAAAGCAGTGACTAAAAAGGCGGTAACAAAAGCAGTTAAGGCGACAAAAGCAAAAACGGTTAAAAAAGAGGAGAAGTCAGTAGAACCTAAAAAGGAGGTTGAGGCTACAAAGTCTGGTGATGGTGCTGAGGATTAGAAGCTTCTTCTTGGCTCGCTGTACCCGTCAAGCCAAACTTGTTGGAGTACTCAAGAAGTTGCTAATTCTCAATATCAAAAGTCGCGTAGCAGAGCCGCGCGGTTTTTTTTAACTTAGAGAGGAAGTTAATTCATAAGAGTTTTAGGCAATAAAAAAGGGCAGAACCTTGAGGTTCTGCCCTTTTTTGTCTTAACCTCTAATAAAGGATTAAGATCTATTCATCGTGTTAGCTATTTAAAGCGCTACGATATTTTCTGCTTGAGGACCTTTTTGACCATCTGTAACAGTAAACTCAACTCTTTGGCCTTCTGTTAGTGTTTTGAATCCTTCACCAGTAATTGCGCTAAAATGGGCGAAAACGTCTGGTCCAGATTCTTGCTCGATAAAGCCAAAACCTTTAGATTCGTTGAACCACTTAACAGTTCCAGTAGTAGTAGACATATAAAAATAACCTATTTATTCAAAAGTAATAATAGTCCTTTTTAATTAAGGACTGTTTTGCTGAAAACTTGACCTAAAAATAATAAAGACTTAGTAGGACAATATCAAAATATATTCTAATTAAACATAAATTCAGCTGGGGGGATTATATAGAGCATCACCTGCTAGTCAATGACTATTCCTAATTAGCCGACTATATGTTATTTATTTAGATTCGAATACGTTTAAAATCTTCAAGAATTAAGTAACTTACAGGTACTAGCAGTAAGCAAATAAACGTAGCAAATAAAATACCAAATCCTAAACTAACTGCCATTGGTATTAAAAATTGTGCTTGGGTACTTTTTTCAAATATAAGTGGCAGTAGACCGACAAAGGTTGTGAGAGAGGTTAATAAGATAGGTCTAAAGCGTGCGCCACCTGCAATTAATACGGCACGTTTGATTTCCATACCTTCACGGCGTTTACGGTTTATATAGTCAACCAAAACAAGAGAGTCATTAACGACGACGCCTGTTAATGCTAGCAAACCAAGTAAGCTGCTAATACTTAGCGTCATACCAAGTATGGCATGACCTGCTAATGCGCCAATAATACTAAAAGGGATAACAGCCATAACGATTAAGGGTTGGGTGTATGAGCGAAATGGAATAGCGAGCAGTGCATAAATACTGAGTAAAGCAAACCCGAGACCTGCTACAAGGCTTCTCATCGCTTCTGCTTGTTCGCCCTGTTCTCCTTCTGTTGTGTAACTAACACTTGGATGTTGTTGTAAAATATCTGGCATCCACTCGGTTATTTCTTTCATAACGGCAGTGGCATTGACTTCTTGTTTATTAATATCGGCGGTAACATCAAGCACTCGTTTTTGATCATAGCGTTTTATTTGGGTATAGCCTTGTCCGATAGTAATATCTACCGCTTCAAAAAGCGGTATTTTTGTACCATTTTTAGTTTGAATAAGTATTTTATTTAAATCACTCAAAGAATGACGCTCGTTTTTAGGGAGTCGCACAATGACTTTAACGCTTTCACGACCTCGCTGGATACTTTGTGCTTCTGAACCATAAATGGCATTACGCACCTGTTGTCCTATATCTGTGAGGCTCAAGCCTAATAACTCTGCATCAGGGCGGATACGCATTTGAATTTCATCTTTGCCATTTTCTAGGCTATCGGTAATATCAAATACGCCGTTATAACTGGCGAGCTTTTCTTTTAGCTGTACTGCTACCGCTTTCAATTCTGCAAAGTCATCTCCTTTTAGTTGGATTGCAAGGGGTTGCCCACCATGACCTATTTCTGCTCGAAAACTTAAATCTTTGATACCTGGGATAGGACCGATTAACTTTCTCCATTCTCGTACTAATTGTGAACTTGTCACTGTTGAGGTGCGATATTCAGGTGGAATGGTTTCAAATTGAACTCTTGCTAGATGCGAAGCACCAAGTGCTAAATCTTTCTGACTGCCTCCTGTGCTGCCAACAGTGACTAATACATGCTGAATAACACTTTCTCCAGAAGGTTC
>JALVDG010000161.1 GCA_027009095.1 Thiotrichaceae bacterium | reverse complement strand
TTGCACTGACACAATCGCAAGATTTGCTATCTGACATCTTTTATATCAATATGTCGTATGGCGTGCCGTGTAAATTTCAATAAATAATTGAAATATATGGACGGCACTTATACGACCTACCGCGCTGGTGTAAATTCATGATGGCTTTCATTCCTACATCATGAACAGATTGCTTTGATTTGTCAGTTCAGACTCATTTCGTATTGGAGAAGGCTTTATCTTCAGCTAATACGTTGATAGAAGATATACTTTATTGGCGATTGCTTGTTAACACCTATCCCATTAAGAGAATTTTACTCACTCTACCAGTTGTCAGCATCTACTATTTTATAACTCTTAATCCACATAGAATACTCAAGTTAAATAATCATCTAAAAGCTAACTAAGCTTTTATTCTAAAAAAATAATAACAAAAATATTAATTATCCAATGCCCGAGACTGCTGAACTCACATTACCCGCTGTTTTATCGACGCTTGTTAAACAAGACCAGCTGTCTCATAGTGTTGCGTCTAAATCGGTGCTAGAAGCTAAGGCACGGAAAAAACCACTGGTAACATACTTACTACAGAAGCAACTGGTTGATCCTTACACTATGGCGATGGTCTGTAGCCTTGAGTATGGTCTTAGCCTTGTTGATCTAGATGCCATTGATATCAGTCATGAAATTCAAGAACTAGTCCCCGATGAGACATTGAGAAAAATGAATATAGTACCGCTATTTAATGTAGCGAATGCTCTATTTGTTGGTGTTGCAGATCCTTATTATTTAGAAAATATTGGTGATATTAAGTTTGCAACAGAAATGGTGCCTGAGCCTGTTTTTGTAGAATACGATAAATTACAAAATATTTTATACGGGGGGGAAGGTGGTGATGCTATCTCCTCTGGCATGACTATTTCTTCTGATACCGAAGCGCAAGACTTAGTGATAGAAACAGCATCACTAGAAAAAGACGAAGAAGCCGATAATGATCATGGTGTTGATGTCACCCATTTTGTGAATGAATTATTGAGCCATGCTATCTCCAAGGGTGTTTCTGATATACATATTGAGCCTTATGAGAAGATATTGAGAGTCCGTTATCGTATTGATGGTATTTTGCAGGTGGTTAGTATGCCGCCCAAAGGAATTGCTCAGAAACTAACCTCAAGAATAAAGGTGATGTCGCAGCTAAATTCATCTGAGCGACGCGTTCCTCAAGATGGAAGAATTCATTTCCAAGTATCAGATGGTAAGTTTGTTGATTTTCGTGTTAATACTTTACCGACACTCTATGGTGAAAAAATTGTTCTGCGTATCTTAGACTCGGATACCGCATCATTGGGCATTGAAAACTTAGGCTTTAATGATAAACAAAAGGATGATTTATTATCGGCTATTGCTAAACCTGATGGGTTAATACTGGTTACCGGACCAACAGGCAGTGGTAAAACAGTATCACTTTATGCTTGTTTAAATATTCTAAATACCTCTGAGAAAAATATATCAACCGCAGAAGACCCAGCCGAGATACAAGTCCCTGGTATTAATCAAGTTAATGTAAATGAAAAAGTAGGGCTGACATTTGCTTCTACTTTACGTGCATTTTTACGACAAGACCCTGACATCATAATGGTGGGAGAGATTCGTGATCTAGAAACTGCCGAAATTTCGATTAAGGCAGCTCAAACAGGTCACTTGGTTCTCTCAACACTTCATACAAATAGTGCCCCCGAAACACTCACTCGTTTGGTCAATATGGGGGTTGCTCCTTTTAATATTGCCTCCTCTGTTTTGCTTATTGTTGCTCAACGTTTAGCTAGAAGGCTTTGTAATCATTGTAAACAAGTAACTGATGTTCCTGCAGAAACCTTAATTCAGCTTGGGTTTGATGAGAGTGAAGTAGACTCAATTGTCGTATATGAGCCTAAAGGCTGTAGTGAATGCTCAGGAGGATATAAAGGTCGCGTCGGTATTTATCAAGTGATGCCTATCTCTCCTGTTATGGCAAAAATGGTTATGGAAGGCGGAAACGCGCTAGAGCTAGCTGAGCAAGCACAAAGAGAAAATATTAACGATTTACGTCAATCAGGTATAGAAAAAGTTCGCCAAGGCATTACCTCCCTAGCGGAACTAGAACGAGTTACCAAGGATTAATTATGGCTACGACTACTTATCAGCAACAAAAAGCGAAAGAAGAGCTTCCTTATTTTGAATGGGAAGGGATTAATAAAAATGGCGTAAAAATACGTGGTGAGCATCAGGCTCCCAATGCCAATATGATACGTGCAGGTTTACGTCGTCAGGGTATTAAACCTCGTTGGGTACGTGCAAAACGTAAATCCATGTTTGGTAAAGGAGGAAAAGTAACTCCTGGAGATATTGCTCATTTTGCTCGACAGCTCACCACGATGATGCGCTCAGGTGTACCACTGGTTCAATCCCTAGAACTCATATCATCAGGTAATGAAAATCCTGCCGTTCAGGATATGGTGCTGAAGATAAAAAAGGATATTGAAGCTGGCTCTGACTTTGCAACAGCGTTAGGCAAACAGCCTAAATATTTTGATGATTTGTTCGTTAATTTAGTCGGGGCTGGTGAGCAGGCAGGTACCATGGAAGACATGCTTGACAAGGTGGCTACCTATAAAGAAAAAACTGAAAGGATGAAAGCAAAAGTTAAAAAAGCCATGATGTATCCGATTATGGTTCTGATAATGGCAGTTGTTGTTTCTGCGATTATGCTAATTTTTGTAATCCCCCAGTTTAAGAGTATTTTTGAAGGTTTTGGTGCTGAACTACCAGCCTTTACACAAATGTTAATAGATATGTCCAATTGGTTACAAACATCTTGGTGGCAACCTTTGGTTGTTGTTGCATTAATTGGATTTGCTTTTAAGCAAGCCAAACAACGCTCTGAGAAGTTTCGCTTTTTCGTTGATACGATGGTACTAAAAATTCCTGTAATGGGAGTTATTATTCATAAATCAGCAGTTGCACGTTTTTCACGTACATTGTCCACCATGTTTGCAGCAGGTGTGCCTTTAGTCGAAGCAATGGATGCAGTCGCAGGTAGTACGGGAAACTTGCTATATCAAAAAGCCACCATGCAAATTAAAGAAGATACTGCCAAAGGCGTGCAACTACACTCTGCGATGGTCACTACACAACAATTCCCGAATATGGTGATACAAATGGCAAAGATTGGGGAAGAATCTGGACGTTTAGAAGAAATGCTAGGGAGGGTGGCAGATTATTTTGAAGAGCAAGTGGATGACTTGGTTGACTCTCTCTCTAAGCAAATGGAACCTTTAATTATGGCAGTGCTCGGTGTAATTGTTGGAGGCTTAGTTATCGGTATGTACTTACCTATCTTTAAACTAGGTGCTGTTGTTGGTTAAATAGGTCACTACATCTTTATCAAAGGGTAACTGCTTAGATTGTAAGCTGAGTAGTTACATCAAAGGAAGCTTGGTAGATCAACCAGTGCTTCCTTT
>JALVDG010000160.1 GCA_027009095.1 Thiotrichaceae bacterium | reverse complement strand
TTAAGTACCATCGCTGCTGGACAGAAGCCAGTGAAAGCAGATTGAATCAGGTTAAAACCGATAAATACAGTTAACCAAATAAAAGCAGGGCTAACATAGGCTGCTAAAACAACGCTTAGTATAACCATAAAACCAGCGAAAACTTGTACTGCATTATTTAAACTCATAATAAATCTCCAGATTATTTATAAAATAAACCCAAAATTACTTTCTATCTTCAGGGTAGTCTCGCGGTAAAGCACCAATATATAACTGACGAGGACGACCAATACGTGATTCAGGGTCTTGAATCATTTCATTCCAATGAGTTATCCAGCCCACCGTACGTGCAACCGCAAAAATTACAGTAAACATATTGAGGGGAATGCCCATCGCTAACAGTATGATACCAGAATAAAAGTCAACATTGGGATAGAGATTGCGTGAGATGAAATATTCATCCTCTAAGGCAATTTTTTCTAACTCCATGGCGGTATCAAATAAATCTTTATATTGACAATTAGAGCCTAGGTGAGATAAAAGCTCATGGCAAGTTTTACGAATAATACGTGCGCGTGGATCATAATTTTTATAAATACGATGACCAAAGCCCATTAAGCGAAAACGATCATTCTTATCCTTTGCTCTATTGATATAATATTGAACATCATGATCAGATTCATTGATATCAACCAGCATGCGAATAACCGCTTCGTTAGCCCCACCATGAGCAGGTCCCCAAAGAGAGGCAATACCCGCAGAGACTGCGGCAAAAGGGTTAGCTTCTGAACTACCTGTTAAGCGAACAGTAGATGTCGATGCATTTTGTTCATGATCGGCATGTAAAATAAAAATAAGATCTAATGCTTTAACAAAGAAAGGATCAGGAACATATTTTTCGGTCGGCAAGCTGAACATCATGTGTAAAAAATTTTCAGCATAATCAAGATTATTACGGGGATACTCAAAAGGTAAGCCATGCGCGTAGCGATAACTCCAAGCAGCTATCGTGGGCATTTTTGCAATTAGCTGATGCATTGCAATGATACGATCTTGTGGGTTATGAATATCAATATCATCATGATAAAAAGCAGATAATGCACCAACAACACCAACCATAATCGCCATTGGATGAGCATCTCGACGAAAACCACTATAAAAGCGCTTGAGTGCTTCGTGTAGCATAGTGTGATGGGTAATGATATTTTTAAATTCTTCGAACTCTTCATCGCTCGGTAGCTCGCGATTAATAAGTAGGCAGCAAACTTCTAAAAACGTACTGTGATCTGCAAGTTGCTCAATAGGATAACCTGCATATTGTAGCTCCCCCTTTAAGCCATCGAGATACGTGATTGAGCTATGACAACTAGCTGTTGAAAGAAAACCAGGATCATAAGTGAAAAAACCTAGTTCATTGTAAAGTTTACGGACATCAATAGTGGGAATGCCATTACTTGGACGCAAGATAGGAAGCTCTACTTCTTTTCCTGTTGAATTGTCGATTAGTGTAACCGTGTCCTTTTTGCTCATTTAGATACCTTTCCTTTTATCAAGGGGGAATGATAGCAGACGAGTGAATACGTCACCAATAATACGATATAATGACAGGATTGGACAAATATTTATAATGATGTTTTTTATCCTAAAGTAGATGGATTTATGTATGGATTTATGTATGAAAGTATTATTTTTTACCTTGTTAGTGTTTCTTAGTGCATGTGATAAAAAACCAAGAGATACTAAAAATTTACCATGGAAAACATCAATTACAGAATCAGGAGCAACACAAGTATTAGGTATTGATATTGGTGATGTTAATTTAACCGATTTAAGTATTCGTTTGCGTGATGTGCCTGATATTGCCCTTTTTGAAAGTGATAAAGGTAAGTTAAATTTAGAAGCTTATTTTGGAAAAGTGAATGTTGGATTGTTAGAGGCTCGTATAGTTGCCGACTTAGAGGCAAGTGATGCGTTTTTAAAACAAGTAAAATCACAAGCCAGAAAAAGAGAGGCGACACCTAATAATAATTGGAAATATAAACTAACAGAAGAAGCTAATACCAAAGCGTTTAAGATGAAAGTGTGGCGCTTGGTGTATATGCCAACAGGACAATACGAAGAAAAACAAATCAAGTTTTTTGGCGAGCCAGAAGAAACAATAAAAGTCACCGATACCGCAGAATATCGCTTATTTCCCAGTAAAGGATATATTATCTTATGGGATACTGATGGTGGCGAAATTTTCTATTATGTGGCAAAAAAAGACTTTGCACGTTTAAAAGCTAGCTTACCAATGAAATTGATGGCAACTCCTAAAAAATCCGCAGAAAAAGACTAATGTCGAAAGAAATACAAAAAAACTGGTGGGATACCACTAAGCTTGCCGATATGACGCGCGATCAATGGGAAAGCCTATGTGATCACTGTGGTAAATGTTGCCTAATAAAGCTTGAAGATGAAGATGATGGACAGGTTTATTATACCGATGTTATCTGTGACTTATTTAAAGATGAAGATTGTCACTGTGGTGATTATTGGCATCGTGAAACGCGTGTGCCAACCTGTATTCGTTTAACGCAAGATAATCTTGATACGATTAACTGGATGCCTCCAAGTTGTGCTTACAGAAGTATTCGGGATGAACAGGGCTTGCCCGACTGGCATCATCTAGTTAGTGGGGACAAAGCTACCATTCATCAACAAGGTAAATCGGTACAAGGAAAAACTATCTTTGAAAAAGAAATTAAGAATGATGATGATTATCAGGAGCACGTTGTAGAATGGCCCTCGTAGAAGTCAAAGAGTAAAAAACAAACCAAAAGTAAGGTCAGAACTAAACGAATTACGTTTAGATAAATGGCTATGGGCAGCGAGAATTTTTAAAACACGCGCATTGGCCGTGGAGGCAATTAATGGCGGTAAAGTACATTTAAATAATGTGCGCGTAAAACCTTCTCGTATGGTGCATATTGGTGATGAACTAGATGTAACGCGGGGTGTGGATCGTTATCAGCTTACGATAGAGGGCTTAAACGATAAACGTCGCCCAGCAAAAGAAGCGCAATTACTCTACACCGAGAGCGAAGAGAGCATTAAAAAGCGCGAAGCGGATATAGAAATGCGTAAAATACAAAATGCTAGTATGGTAAGACCAGAGCGAAAACCGAATAAAAAACAGCGTCGTCGCATTATTAAATTCAAAGGACACTAAAGTGTACCTAAGCCAGTCAAATATCGACTTATTACGGCATAAAGTCGAACAAGAAGGTGGCTTTCAAATTGCAATAGCACCGATGTTTCCCCAGTTATTTCCAAATGTAGAAATAGCTGCAATATCACTGTATCAAGAACTCACATCCCTCGGTTATAGCGTACTATTAGATGATCGTAATCAACGACCTAGAAATATGTTTGAAGTTATTGAGTTCTTGGGTATACGTCATCGAGTAGTCATTTCTAGCCGTAGTATTTCTGCAAAAGTAATGGAATACCGCGACCTTGAGCTAGATGAG
>JALVDG010000159.1 GCA_027009095.1 Thiotrichaceae bacterium | reverse complement strand
CGTCGTCGATAGTAAAGATCAGTGTCCTACAACACCTGAAGGCATTAAGGTTAATGAATCAGGTTGCGAAAATGATTCTGACAAAGATGGCGTAGTCGATAGTAAAGATCAATGCCCTACAACACCTGAAGACATTAAAGTTAATGAATCAGGCTGTGAAAATGATTCTGACAAAGATGGCGTCGTCGATAGCAAAGATCAATGCCCTACAACACCTGAAGGCATTAAGGTTAATGAATCAGGTTGCGAAAATGATTCTGACAAAGATGGCGTCGTCGATAGTAAAGATCAGTGTCCTGCTACACCTGAAGGCATTCTTGTTGCTGATAATGGCTGTGAAAATGATACCGATAAAGATGGTATCGTCGATAGTAAAGACCAGTGTCCTGCTACACCTAAAGGCACTAAAGTTGACGAAACAGGTTGTGAGTTAGACAGCGACAAAGACGGTGTGATTGACAGTAAAGATCAATGCCCAGCATCTCCTGCTAACACAGAGGTTGATGAAAAAGGCTGTAAAATTGATAAAGACTCTGATGCCGATGGCGTGCTTGATAGTCTCGACAAATGCCCTAACTCTCCCGCTGATAGCCAAGTAGACGCTAAAACAGGTTGTGAACCCGATGAAGATCAAGATGGTATTAGTGATAAAAATGACCTTTGCCCATCAACCGCAGCAAACAGCAAGGTTAACAGTGTAGGTTGTTCAGCAGATGAGCATATTACGCTTAAAGGTGTTAACTTTGAAACTGCCTCAGCAGTGCTAACAGCAGACTCTCTTCCTATTCTTGATGAGGCGGCTGCTACATTAAAGCGTCACCCTGATATAGCAATTGAAGTAGGCGGTCATACTGACTCAATAGGTGGTAGTGTATTAAACAAAGCACTTTCTAAAAAACGTGCCATAAGTGTCATGCGCTACCTTATAACAAAAGGTATTGATGCGACTAAAATTACAGCAAAAGGATATGGAGAAGAAGTGCCTATTGCAGATAACACAACAAAAGCAGGTCGTGCCAAGAATCGTCGTGTTGAACTAAAAATATCTAATCCATAGAAGTATATTTTAACAGAACAACTAATACATCAACCAGTTCAAAGTGTCTAAGCTGTTATCCTGTCTTTCTTCTTGCCTAGGCATACTTCGTAGAAAATGGTTACTCTCCCTCATAAGAAGTGTAACAACAGAAGGGAGACAGACACTTCAAACTGGTCGATGTGCTAGCCCCTTTTATTTGATAATGAAGGGGCTTTTTATTTTAAAATCGTAACTACTAAAATCTTCGATAGAGAAGATTCTAATAAAAAATCACCCAAGCAAGTAAAATAAGCCTATGTCACAAGAATACCGTACAAAAAAACGCTTTGGACAACATTTTCTTCATGATCATGGCGTTATCCATAAGCTAATAAAATACATACACCCTCAAGAAAACCAACAGATTATTGAAATTGGACCTGGCATGGGCGCATTAACCATTCCATTGCTTGAGCAAATTAGCCAGTTAGAAGTCATTGAAATTGATCGTGATGTTATCCAACATCTACAGCAGTTAGGTGGAGATAAATTAACCATTCACAATGTAGATGCTTTAAAATTTAATCTTGCCGATTTGCTAAAAAATAATCAGCAAATAAGAGTAGTTGGCAACCTTCCTTATAATATCTCCACCCCCTTAATTTTCCACTTACTAAAATATCAAGAGTACATTGAGGATATGCATTTTATGTTGCAAAAAGAGGTGGTTGATAGAATTATCGCACAAGCTGGTAGTAAAACCTACGGACGACTATCCGTTATGGTGCAATATTATTGTGAAACAGAATATCTCTTTTATGTCGGTCCAGAAGCGTTTAAGCCTCCTCCAAAAGTTGACTCTGCTGTTATTCGTTTACAACCTTGGCAAGAGAAGCCCTATTTAGCCAATGATGTGGAGGTATTATCTAAAGTAGTTGCTCAAGCATTTTCTATGCGTAGAAAAACCCTGCGTAATACATTAAAGAAGTTATTTAGCAAAAAACAAATAGAAAGCGTTGGCATTGACCCTAGCGCTCGTGCAGAAACATTAAGTGTTAAAAACTTTGTTGATTTAAGTAATCTAATAACCTTAGAAGCATAAAACAGCTTAACTAAGTAAACATTCTATGACACCTATCCCGCTTAGCTTATATATACATATTCCTTGGTGTATAAAAAAATGTCCTTACTGTGATTTTAATTCACATCAGATTACCGAGGATCTTCCTGAGCAAGCTTATGTGCAAGCACTTCTTAAAGATTTAGAAAGCGAGCTACCTGCTATCTGGGGGAGACGACTGGAATCTATTTTTATTGGTGGAGGAACACCTAGCGTATTTTCAGCAGATGCTATTGATACTTTATTATCAGGTTTGCGCGCCCTATTGCCCTTGCGCCCTAGTATGGAAATTACGATGGAAGCTAACCCTGGTACTTTTGAGCAAGAACGCTTTAAAGCTTATCGAGATATTGGTATTAATCGCCTATCTATTGGTGTGCAAAGCTTTAATGCAGAACATTTAAGTGTTTTAGGTCGCATCCATGACAACAAAGAAGCTATACAAGCGTGCCAGATTGCAAAACAGGCGGGCTTTGATAATTTTAATATTGACTTAATGTTTGGCTTACCCAAACAAAGTATTCAACAAGCACTAGATGACTTGCAGCAAGCCATTGATTGTCAGCCTAGCCATATATCTTGGTATCAATTAACCTTAGAACCCAATACATTATTTCATCACTCCCCACCAGCTCAGCTACCAAATAATGACAAGCTATGGGATATGCAACAACAAGGGCAAAATTTATTAGCTCAAGCTGGATTTTCACAATATGAAGTATCTGCCTATGCTAAAGACGATCAGAGAAGCCAACATAATATGAACTATTGGGAATTTGGTGATTATATTGGTATTGGAGCAGGCGCTCATGGAAAGATAAGCTATCCAGATGGCAATATTCAGCGTTATAGCAAATATCGCCAACCTAAACAATATATGGAATATGCTCACCAAGCTAATGCACGCTCATCAGAAGAGTTCATCAAAAAAGAAAATCTCCTTTTTGAATTTATGCTCAATGCATTACGTCTAAAACAAGGTGTTGATATGAGTTTATTGACCGAAAGAACGTATTTGCCTTTTTCTGAAGTAGAAAAAAAGCTCAATAAGGCGGTACAAAAAGGTTTAATCGAACAAAGTAACACACGAATTAAAACAAGTGATAAAGGATGGGATTTTCTTAATGATACTGTCGAGCAGTTTATATAACGGACTATATCGGCACATAATTCTAGTACTCCAACAAGTTTGGTTTGATGGGTACGGGTACAGCGAGCCAAACTTGTTGGAGTACTAGTCCAAAGTGTCTGTATCAGTGATATGAAGAGTTCAAAGCATCTTCTTTATAATCATATTCAAGCTCTTCGTTTTCTGCATCTAAAACAATATCCTCTTCTTTAGGAAATAATAATTGTCCAAAGAAGGAGGAA
>JALVDG010000158.1 GCA_027009095.1 Thiotrichaceae bacterium | reverse complement strand
ATAGACGTGTTCCTCTATTACTGGTAAAGAGTGCCTCTTCTCCTGCATTTGCCTTACGATGTTTTAACCAGTTAACCAAGGCTTCATTGGCTTTTTTACCAATGGGCAAAAGACGCTCTTTATTTGCTTTACCCATAACTCGCAAGATACTTTCCTCTAAGTTCAAGTGATCTACATCTAAAGAGACCAACTCAGATAAGCGTAAACCCGATGAATAAAATAATTCTAAAATAGCACAGTCTCGAATCGCCAAAACACTATCCTTTGGCATATCTAACAAACCGTTAATACTATCCACATCTAATGTGGACGGTAAATTGCGAGGAGATTTTGGCGCACGAATATCAATTGCAGGGTTTTTACTAATGCGTTTTTCGCGCAGTAAAAATTGATAAAAACTACGCAGTGTTGAAAGTTTTCGCTGAATTGTTTTACCACTAATTCCCTGACGGTGTAATCCTGCTATCCATGAGCGAATACTTAAATCATCAGCATCGGTAAGCAGACAAGAGCTATCAGCTTTATTTTTTTGTGATACTAGCCATGTTGTAAATTGTTTTAGATCACGCTGGTAGGCACTTAAAGTATGTGATGAATACTGTTTTTCGTAATGCAAATAATCATAAAAAAGCATTAGATTCGTTTTTTTTTGATTATCTTTTTGCAAAAGAGCCTCGCTTATTTGATTTTAAGGCAAACGAATTGTAACTACTCAGCTTGAACTCTATTTTGCTCGATTTCTGCATTAAAAGTGCTCATTTATACTGATAAACTCCGCCCTTTTGCCTTGAACTCGAACAAAATAGAGCACAATATAAGCAGTTACTGATTATACGTAAGTAGTTACAACAAATTTAGAACTGAAACTAAGTTACTTCACATAACGTGCGATAGCCGCAGAGATAAGCTCTGCCAGATGAGCAATAAACACCGTACCCATACCTGGATGAAAACGTGTATCATCGGTACTACCTAGTGCTAGAATACCGTAATTGCTCGAACCTTGTAATGGCAATAGGGCAACTGATTTCACCTCATCAACATGACCTGCAAATAAGAACTTTTGTTTTTGAGATGATAATTTTCCACATATAGGATTTCTATTAGTAAATAAACTATCGAATTGTTTTAATGTTTCATCACCAGAATTAATAAAGTGAATATTTGACTCATTTTTCTTTTTTATATTCTTTTTGATTAAACGAATAGCAACAAAGTCCGCATTAAAATCACTACGCAGAACATCCTGACAAATACCAATCATTTCATCAAGATTTTCTGCACGAAGTAACTCAAGTGTTAGGTGTTGCAAACGCACTATTATTTGCTCATTACTACGCGCTGCACGCAACAATCCATTTAATTGCTCATTTAAATGATTATTTTTTTCGCGCAAAACCGCTACTTGGCGCTCTATTAGCGAGGTTGTTCCCCCTATATTTTGATGAGGAATATGTTGAACTTCGAGTAGCTCCGTATGGCGCTGAAAAAAATCAGGATTTTGATATAAATAGTCAACAATCTCTTCTTCGCTAACTGTGCTTTCAACCTGTTTTTTTAACTGTGAACTCATAGGCTCATGCTTCCTGTAAATAACGTTGCTGTAGGACCTGTCATCATAACAGGGGACTCTCCTCCAGCCCAATAAATAGATAACTCTCCACCAAGTAAAGAGACGTTCACTGATTGATCAAGATATCCTTGCAAATTACCTACAACCACTGCCGCACAAGCCCCTGTTCCACACGCTAATGTTTCACCAGCACCTCGCTCATAAACACGCAATTTGATGTGTTGCCTATCTAAAATTTGCATAAAACCAATATTAGCTTGATTGGGGAATACTTCGTGTTGCTGTATTAAAGGACCTAATGTTTCTATTGGGGCTGTCTTTATGTCATTAACAATGATAACTCCATGTGGGTTTCCCATCGAAACAGCCCCTAGGGTAATAGTTTGATCAGAAATATCTATAGCATATTGATTTTTCTGCTGTTCTGCAATAAAAGGAATCTTTTCTGGCGATAAAACAGGCACTCCCATATTTACCGTCACCTGTCCATCATCCTCTACCTGCAAGACTATTTTACCGCTCATGGTGATAACGGATATGGTTTTTTTATCCGTTAACCCTTGTTCACGAACAAAAGTTGCAAAACAACGCGCTCCATTTCCGCACTGCTCCACTTCACTACCATCAGCATTATAAATTCGATAGCGGAAGTCTATACCTTCTTCATCGGCTGTTTCAACCAATAATATTTGATCACAACCCACGCCAAAATGACGATTAGCAATAAAGCGTATTTGTTCAGAATTTAGGTTTATATCTTGATTGATTGCGTCAATGACAACAAAATCATTACCTAAGCCATGCATTTTAGTGAAATAAATCTGCAAAATAACCTCGAATTAAAGTTTTTTATGTCCATTAAGCCTGTTAGATCAATGATTTTAATTAATTTGTGTGATTTTGCACCATAAAAATAGTGCGAACTGTCCTTTTTGATGATAAAGTCTGTTTAGATATAAGAATATCAGGTTTAACTAATATACATGGAGATATATCAATGAGCGATTTCAATGATGAATTAGATGCAAGTGGTTTGAACTGTCCTCTTCCAATTTTGCGTGCGAAAAAAGCGATCAATAAATTAGAATCAGGTCAAGTGCTAAAGATTATTGCAACTGACCCAGGTTCTGTAAAAGATTTTGAAGCTTTTTGCACACAAACTGGTAACGAATTGCTAGAAAGTAGCGAAGCAGATGGGAAGTTCGTCTTCTTAATCAAAAAAGGCTAAAACAAATAGCGTTTAATCTTTGTTAAAAGGCATCTTCGGATGCCTTTTTTATTGCCTAACAAACGGCATATCCTAATGAAAAATAATCCTAACACCATCAAAAACTGGTTAGCAAAAAAGAAACAACAACAACGCTACCGCTCTCACCGTATAACAGAAACACCTCAGCAAGCATGCATGCAAATCGACGGGCAATCTGTTTTAAATTTTTGTAGCAATGATTACCTTGGTTTAGCAAACCACCCCGATATTATATCCTCCTTTAAAAAGGCGGCTGATAAATTTGGTGTAGGCAGTGGTTCTGCTCATCTTATTAGTGGTCACTCCAAAGCCCATCAAGCACTAGAAGAGGCACTAGCAGACTTTACAGGTCGAGATCGAGCCTTGTTATTTTCAACAGGCTATATGGCAAATATTGGGGTATTAGACTCATTAACTGAACGGGGCGATACTATTTATGCCGATCGTTTAAACCATGCCTCTTTGGTTGATGGCGCACTGCTATCAAAAGCAAGCACCAAACGCTATCAGCATAATGATATTCACTCTTTAGAGAGACAAATCACCGCACAACATAAAAAAAATCTGACAAATAGCAACGAAATTATTGTTAGCGATGGCGTCTTTAGCATGGATGGTGATGTCGCAAATGTGGCACAACTCGCCTCGCTAGCCAAAAAATATCAAACATGGCTAATGATTGATGATGCACATGGCTTCGGAACATTAGGAAAAACAGGTGGCGGATTATTACAGCAAGAAAACTTAAGACAAGCCGATGTTCCCATTATGATGGCAACACTCGGCAAGGCTGTTGGTACATCGGGAGCATTTATTGCAGGTTCAGAAGAGCTTATTGAGTATTTAATTCAAACTGCACGAAGTCATATTTTTACAACCGCTATGCCCCCTGCCATTGCCTCTGCAACACTCACTAGCCTAGAGATTATAAAAAAAGAATCATGGCGTAGAGAAAAACTAGCAGTTTTAATCACACAATTTAAGCAAGGTGCTAAACAGCTTGGCATAGAACTAATGCCATCAGATACTGCCATTCAACCAATTCTAGTGGGTAGTAGTAAAAAAACAGTTGCGATAAGCCAGCAATTATTAAACAAAGGACTTTTAGTTTCTGCCATTCGTCCACCAACAGTTGCTAAAAATACCGCAAGATTGCGTATTACCTTGTCAGCAAATCATAATAAGCAAATGGTTGAGGAGTTATTAGAAAAGCTCAGTAAAGTATTGATGACAGTTTAATTATTTCTTTTTTGATAACTACTTACAATTCACATAATTTTAAAATTCGTGAATTATATTTATTCTCAAAATTGTGAACCTTGTAACTTGCTGATTTTACAATGTTCATTAAAGTCAACTAAATTTAAGTGCGATTGCCCTACCGATTATGCTGAGTAGTTACCTTTTTGATGCCTTGTATTGATCAATCCAGTCACTAAAAATAGTACGCTCTGCTTTATTTAGTGCCTTGTCAGGTGGCATTTTAGGTAATACTGAACCAAATAACCGTATGCTTAATAAATTTTTTCCATCCTGATATTGTAGCCATGATGCAGGTAAATAAACCTTAGATTGATTCACAATATTGGTATGGCAAGAAGAACAGCGTGATTGAAATAAATTAGCTGCTTTTTTATTTGCCACATAAATACCACTTGCCTTGATATTAGTAGTATTTGGCATTTTTCCGAATGCTAGACCTTTGGATAGTCTTAATACGGCTTTATTTACATCATCTAAAATCCAAATAGCGCCATCATCTGCAACCGTCATGCCAACAGGGCGACCTCGTGGACGTACACCATTCACCGCATTCCATGAGCTGACAATTTCATGTGCTTGAGCTACATTTTGTGACGAAGGAAAGGCGTATTTTTTAAATATTGTATTACGCCCTACAGGATCAAGACTATAAACCGCCCTGCTAACTCGCTTAGGTTTACCTAAAGCATCAACATCATAAAATACAACACGATGACCTGTACGACGATAGCCGTGCCAACTCATCACCAGCTTACCTTTTAACTCTGGGAATTTATTGCCTTGGTAATACAACATATCCAAAGGTGCTGCATGCGGTGCAACAACAACCCAAGGCTCTTGATAAGCACTAGATTTTAAACAATATTTTTTAGCTGCTACTTTCCAAAAAGGATTTACTGACTTTTTATCATAACAATAAGGCCAGCCATAAAATTTACCTTTTTTAATCACATTCAGCTCTTCAAAAGGAGTATGTAGCCCTCCAAAGTCCATACTATTTTCAGCTTGTAAAAGCGTTCCAGAGCTATGCTGGGCTAAAGCCATTGAATTCCTCAATCCCGTTGCAATCACTTCATATTTTTTTGAGAAAGTATCCTTTTTTTGGTCATAGATGTATTTTCTCAGACTGCCGTTAACAGACTCATGTTGATATATTTCACCACAACTTTTATCTGCCCGTACATTTTTTTTGCATTGATCGCTCGGTGCGGCGGTATTAACAATCAAATTGTAATGATTATCGAATATAAAGTGACTTAATGGGTGACGATGACCTTTCCAATCTGGTAAACCACTAATAACTACCTGTTTATTTTTTATCTTTCCATGTTGGAGTGAAAAACGAAATATTTGATGCTTTTCGCCCACGTAAAAACGCCCTTTATTGTCTTTTGCCAAACCATGAGGCAAATTCAATTTTTTTAATAAAGGTGTTAATTTGGGCTTTCTTCCACTCACATCTAAAAGCCATAAAATACCTTTGTGTGGATTCCATCCCCCCATATCGACAATTAGAAACTGCTTTTTATGAGCAACCTGAATAATCTTACGCGGTTTAATCAATTTAAACGCACTTGATGCCTGCACAACCAAGCCCAAGCAAGTACCTTCTGTTGTACCGACTAGTACCCGCTTATAGCCATCACAACTAATATTATCGGTAATATATTTTTCCGCATTAACAGATTGTGACCAAAATATAATCAAATAAAAAAGCAAACTAAAACTATTAGTACGAAGTCTCATAATAATTATCTATAATCTTCCGAAAATAATGTAATCTCAAGACCTACATCCATTTTTGAACCTTGGATAAGGAGGTTTTATAAAAAACAAACCTCTGGTACTCCAACAACTTGGGTTGGGGTGGGTACAGCGAGTCAAGAAGCGGTTAGCTACTAAGTGTGGGCTTTACAGAGAATGCTTGGTTCTCTTCACCAAAAAGTGTAACAACGCGGATGACCACTTTCTGGTTCCCCCCCTCAGGAGCAGTTTAACGTGTAGTATAAGAGAATTTACAAATATCATGGAGCAAAATTAAATGTCCATCCGACCAGCCTTTATTATTGGCTTTATTTTTAGCACAATTATTATTGCTACTGCTCTCTTTTTTCAATATGGATTAAACCTAGAACCATGCCCACTTTGCATAATAGAACGTATTGTTGTCATTACATTAGCCGCCATTTTTCTTGTTGGACTGCTACATAACCCTAAACACTCTCTTGTTCGGCGACTCTACGGACAAATTGTAGCAACTGCTAGTCTTGCGGGTATTGCCGTTGCTAGTCGGCATGCTTGGCTACAAAATCTTCCCGAAGATCAGCGTCCTGCTTGTGGTGAAGGTCTAGACTATTGGGTAAAAACACTACCACCCAATGAAGTTATCGAAAAAATATTCCAAGGTACCGGAGATTGTGCCGAAGTTGCTTGGACATTTGCAGGATTTAATACGCCAGAGTTAGCTCTAATCATCTTTTCAGGCTTTTTTCTCTATGGCATAAAGCTACTGATAAAAGGACATTAAGTGGAAAACAACTAAGTACCCAAATAAAATTTAGTTTCCTGTTTTTTTGATATTGATCTAGTCCCCTTGAGTTATAGCCTTTCGTCTCTATTATTAAAGAGCTAATACCACAACTCTGCAAAATAAAAAAAACCTTGTAAATTTAGCGTTTTTTTTCGACACAAAGTTGTTTAGACTAGAACATGAAATTCAAGTAATTCCCTAGCTTTACTGCTCTTTTTCTCAAAAATAAATTGGGGAATATAATGAAAAGCTAGGTAGTTAACAATTTAAACAATATTAAAGTGAGATCACCATGGACGTAATGGAAAGAATTAAAAGTGCTGTTGATGAAAACCCTGTCATTGTTTTCATGAAAGGCACACCACAATTACCACAATGTGGTTTTTCAAGCCGTACTGCACAGGCTCTTATGGATTGTGGTGAAGAGTTTGCCTATGTTAACGTACTGACTGATCCTGAAATTTTTCAGCATCTACCAAAATTTGCTGATTGGCCTACCTTCCCGCAGGTTTATATTAATGGCGAGCTAATCGGTGGTTGTGATATTACACTTGAGATGCATGCAAGTGGCGAGTTACAGAAAATGGTAAAAGCGGCTAAAGCAGGCAAGAGTAGCCAAGAGGCTTAAAAATTATTGTACTGAGTGATCACAAATTATTTAACTCTATAGCCTAAAAAGACCATCTGAGATGGTCTTTTTTATGCCGCAACTTTAAAAGGGTTGATGTTTTAGTGCTCGCCTTTACCGCCTTCTCCATGCGAATGAGTAAGGTAAAGTGCCAAACCAAGAAATGCTATCCCACTTGCAAAATATAAAAGATCAAGTGGCGTATCAAATTTCATATTAAGTGCATGCTCGAAATAACGCACGATTAATATCATCAAAATTACTTTTGCCAAACGATTTTTAAGATCGTCTAAGCTATTAATAATTAGTATTTTTGAAGCACCTTCTTTATGTTCTGCACCATCTATTTTACTAATAAATAATTCATATAGTCCTAAAGCAAAGATAAGTAATACCGTTGCTAGCAGATAACCATCAATAATTTCAACAACGTGTTTAATTGTTTCTGCTCTTAATATTAAACGTTCTTCTGTCGAAATCTCTGACGAGAGATAATTACCAAGATGGCTTACCATGATCCAAGCATCTATACTCGACATATATAGCACTGCTGCCGCGGAGACTAAACTCATTAACACCGCCGCTAATACCATTAAACGACTATTCCAAAGAAAATTTTCAAACATTGTTTCTAATAATTTCACGTATTTATCCTGTCTTTATCATACTAAACCGCTATAGCGACTAATTTATTATCCATATAAATGAGTGGAATTCTGTCTCGCTCCCACGGTGCTATATGCATTTCTTGAAAATATTTTTTTAGTGTAAAAGTATGCTTTCTCTCTGCCCGAAAGATTCTCTCCCCGCCTTGGCGAAAACGTACTTCTACATTATCCACACTCTCTTTATCAAACCCCGTTATATCGTTTAATAATTCTACTTTCAATATCCTCTTTAGGGATGGGAGATATAAGTCTTGATTAATATTCCAGACGATACATTGGCTTGCATCATGCTTAGAAAGAGGCGGTATTGCGTACAAATCATCTTGATAACGTCTAACCTCTACACCTTGCCATTGCACACAAGGCATCGCATCGTCCCTTGCATTTAATACATCACTTACAATATGAGCTAATTTTTTAGATGAGGGAGCGAGAAAGCCTTTCTGAGATAAAAAATAACGGATAAGCGCATGGCATCGAGCAGCAGATAAAGATTTAAGCTTTGTAATCGACAATGTTCCTTCTCGCCGACCTTTTATCAAAGGTAAATCTTCTTCTAGATATTCTGCGAGCAAGTCTTTAGTTTCTGCCTGATGATGGGCTACGCGAGAAAGTACAGCGTTTATACTAGGCCATCTCTGCTTTAAGCGAGTTATAATATCGTGACGCAAATAATTTCGATCAAAACATTGATCTTGATTACTTGGGTCTTCAATAACATCTAGAGAATGAAAGTTTGCATAAGCTTCTAGTGAGGTGCGTGACACATCAAGCAGTGGGCGTAGATGATGCCCTTTTCCAAAGCGACTAAGTACAGGCATTGCTGCTAAGCCATTAACACCTGCTCCTCGAAAGAGCTGTATTAAAAGAGTTTCAGCTTGATCATCTTGATGCTGTGCGGTTAGTAGTACCTCACCTGCTTGTAAGACATCTTTAAAGGCTTGATAACGTGCTTCTCTGGCAACGGCTTCCAAGCTCTCACCTTTTGGAATAGATAAGCCTAAGGAGATGATTTCACAATCAATATCTAAGCTTTTACAGATATTTAAACACTGATCTGACCATTGCGCAGATATTTTTTGTAAGCCATGATCAATATGAATCGCACGTATCTGAAAGTCGTTAAATATATTATTTAATTTGACGATTGCATGAAGCAACACATAGGAATCAAGCCCACCGCTAAAGGCAATAAGCAGTTTTTTTGATGATATGGATGTGGTGAGAGTTTCTCTTAGTTTATCGATATTTAGCACGAGAAAGACAAAAAAGTATTAATTACTCTTCAAATTTCCCCAAAGCCATTAGTTTTTGATAACGTTTCTCTAAAAGCTTATCAATACTCAATGAGCGTACTTCGCGCAAACTTGACTCCAAAGCTTCTCGCATATTCTCCGCCAGTGCGTCGTAGTCGCGATGCGCGCCACCTAATGGCTCGGCAATAATACGGTCGATTAAACCAAGCTCACTTAAACGGCTGGATGTAATACCTAGCGCTTCTGCGGCAACATCTGATTTTTTAGCATCTTTCCATAAAATAGACGCGCACCCCTCTGGTGAGATAACAGAATAAGTACTATATTCCAACATCATTACTTTATCTGCAACGGCTATAGCAAGTGCTCCTCCTGAACCACCTTCACCAACTATTGTGGCAATAATAGGTGTGCGGAGTTGAGACATTTCAAAAAGATTACGCGCGATAGCTTCACTTTGACCACGCTCTTCTGCACCAATACCGGGGTAAGCACCTGGTGTATCAATAAAGGTAAAAATGGGAATATGGAACTTTTCGGCCAACTTCATTAAGCGAAGTGCTTTACGGTAACCTTCTGGACGAGGCATACCAAAATTACGCGCAATATTCTCGTTTGTATCACGCCCTTTTTGATGACCAATAACCATAACGGGCTGACCGTCAAAACGTGCTATACCACCAACGATTGCTTGGTCATCACCATAATGACGATCACCATGTAGCTCTTGGAAGTCGGTACAAAGACGCTCGATAAGATCAAAAGTATAAGGTCGTAGAGGGTGTCTTGCGAGCTGCCCTATTTGCTTTGACGTTAGCTTACTGAAAATACTCTTGGTAAGTGCTCCTGCTTTTTCTTCAAGTTTTGCAACTTCTTCTCCTAAATTAACTTCCGAGTTACTAACATAACGTAACTCATCAATCTTAGCTTCTAACTCAGCAACAGGTTGCTCAAAATCTAGGAAATCAGCCTTCATAAGAACCTTTCTTCTTAAAATCACTATAGGGTAGAGAATACCCTAGATACTCTCCAAAAACTATTTTTTTGACCGTTTGTCACAATGCTTTTGCGAAAGCAGAGTCCCCTACTCTACCACGAAGTATCCTCACAAAACTAATTTAACGGTTTAGGTAACTACTCAGTATAATCAGTAACTGCTTAGATTGTACTCTATTTCGCTCGAATTCAAGCGGAGTAGTTACCAATTTAGCCCCTGTTCTGATCTTTTTCCTTATTACTTTGGTCGCATAACCCAGCTATGCTCCCGTCGTAATATCTTGAATATCAAAAAACAGGAAACTAAACTTTGTTACATTAATTTTATTTGGGTGCTTATAAATTATGCCTGTTCTTGCTTGGCAATATCAGCATGAACTTCTTTCATATCCAATGCTTTAACTTTTGCGATAATACCTTCTAAGTCTGATGCACCCATCATACCTGGCTGAGAGAATAGAACAACTTGCTCACGGAAAATCATTAAAGTAGGAATAGAACGAATTTGGAAATGAGCACCTAGCTCTTGTTCTGTTTCTGTATCGACTTTACCAAAAATAATATCAGGGTATTTTTCTGATACTTCTTCATAAATTGGTGCAAATGAGCGACAAGGACCACACCAAGGTGCCCAAAAGTCGATGATAACGATGTCATTTTTAGTAATTGTATCTTCAAATGTATCTGCTGTAATGTCTACTGTAGCCACAATATTTTCCTTTAAATTGTTCTCAGGACACCCCAACAAAAGCAGTAGATATCCCCTGAAATAATGGTTTCGTGAATTTCACGAAATATTCAAGCTTAGGAATATAAGCTCTTACTTATATAATTACAAGTCACCCTTTCTATTATTTAAGAATATTCTTACTAAAAAATATACCTATAAAGGATCATCCCCCCACCGTGATTGCAAAGTATGCCCAATATCTAAGTGATCTAAAACACGCGCTACCATAAAATCGACAATATCATCCAAAGATTTTGGCTTAAAATAAAACCCAGGATTTGCTGGCATGATAATAGCGCCCATACGAGTGAGTTTTAGCATGTTCTCTAAGTGGATTTCAGACAGTGGCGTTTCGCGAATAACAAGGATCAGTTTTTTACGCTCTTTTAAAGCGACATCAGCTGCACGTTCTAATAGATTTTTACTGCTACCAACGGCAATAGATGAAAGTGTTCCTGTGGTACAAGGACAAACAACGGTTGCATCTGCAACCCCACTGCCACTTGCAATGGGAGCTAGCCATTGCTCTTTCTCGTAGACTTTTATTTGCCCTGATTTTGCTTGATATTTTTTAGTAAAAAATAGTTCTACTTCCGATGCACGAACAGGCAGTTGTAAATCAGTCTCCATTTTTATCACGATATGTGCTGGTCGAGATAGTAGGAGGTAAATTTGCGAGCCTGCCTTTACCAACTCTTCTAGTAAGCGCAAGCCATAAGCTGCACCCGATGCTCCTGTCATAATAAGCGTGACCGAAGGGGCAGCTTTTTTGGTCATCACTTTTCTAAGCCTTCGAGTAACTTATCGTGAATACCACCAAAACTACCATTACTCATCACGAGCAATTGATCACCTGTATTTGCGGTAGCAACCACATCGGCAACTAACTCATCGATATTACGATATAAGCTTGCCTTGCTTCCTAAATTATCAACAATATCTTGCATATCCCAGTCAACATCATCAGGTTGATACAAAACAATTTGATCGGCTCCTTGCAAAGAAGCTAGCAAACTTTTTTGATGTACGCCTAAACGCATAGTATTTGATCTTGGTTCTAAAATGGCTACTATTTTCCTATCACCGACATTTGCCCTCAAACCTTCTAAGGTTGTTTTAATCGCCGTAGGATGATGTGCAAAGTCATCATAAACACGAATATTATTAACCTCGCCACGCAACTGCATGCGACGCTTAATGCCTTTAAATTCACTTAATGCTTCTATGGCATGTTTAACAGGTACACCTGCATGACGTGATGCAGAAATTGCAGCCAAAGCATTGCTAATATTATGCTTACCTAACAAGCCCCATGTGACCACACCTTGATCTTCTCCATTTAAGAAGATACGAAACTCACTTCCGTCTGCTTCGATATACTCTACTTGCCA
>JALVDG010000157.1 GCA_027009095.1 Thiotrichaceae bacterium | reverse complement strand
CCTTGTTTCAGGATCCATTGTTGTTTCCCATAGTTGATCGGGGTTCATTTCACCCAGACCTTTATAACGCTGAATACCCAATCCTCTTTGAGCTTCTTTCATTAGCCATGCGATGACTTCATCGAATCGTTCAACTTCTTGCTTACGCTCGCCACGTTGAATCCATGAGTCTTTTGTCAATAAACCATCTAGTTCTTGATTTAAGTTTACGAGTGCTTGTAGTTCTGGCGACATAAACAAGTCTTTATCATAAAGTTGTATATTATCGACACCATGTAAACGCAAGGTTACTTCTAGTACCCAAGATTCTTGTGATTCTTTTTTTAATTCTACTTGATAATTTCTAGTACCATTAAACTTCACATTTAGTGCATCACAGGAATTAACTAACCATTGCCTTACATTTTCTGCAGTAAAATTATCTTTAAATTCCATCGGGGTGAATAAAAGAGATTCTAAAATATCACTACTATAACGCTGAGATAAACGTTGAATCATATTCTTTATGCGAATAAATTGGTTCGACAAGGTCGCTAAAGCTTCTCCTTTAATAGGAGGTGTTGATTCATTTAAGTATAAACCTGTATTTTCCATCGCAAGATTTAGCAGATATTCTTCTTTCTCTGCTTCATCTTTCAAATATCGCTCTTGCTTACCTTTTTTAACTTTATAAAGTGGTGGCTGGGCAATGTAAACATGACCTCTTTCGATCAATTCTTTCATTTGACGATAAAAGAAAGTCAGCAGTAATGTGCGTATATGTGAGCCATCGACATCGGCATCGGTCATTATAATAATACGGTGGTATCTTAATTTATCAGGATCAAATTCTTCCGCTCCAATACCACAACCTAAAGCAGTTATTAATGTTCCAACTTCTGCTGAAGCAAGCATGCGATCAAAACGAGCCCGTTCGACATTTAATATTTTACCCTTTAACGGCAATATGGCTTGGTTTTTTCTATTACGCCCTTGTTTGGCAGAACCTCCAGCGGAGTCACCCTCCACCAAATATATTTCAGAAAGTGCGGGGTCTTTCTCCTGACAATCGGCTAATTTCCCTGGTAAGCCAGCGATATCTAAAGCACCTTTTCGCCTTGTCATCTCACGCGCTTTTCGAGCCGCTTCTCTTGCTCTACATGCTTCAACAACTTTGCTACTAATGATTTTTGCTTCAACTGGGTTTTCCAACAAAAATTCACTGAGTTTCTCGTTCATGGCTGACTCAACAATGCCACGTACTTCTGAGGAAACCAATTTATCTTTGGTTTGCGATGAGAATTTTGGATCAGGAACTTTAACGGATAAAACTGCTGTTAAGCCTTCACGTATATCATCTCCTGTTGGTGATACTTTTTCTTTCTTCGCAATCCCTTCTTTTTCAATATACTGATTTAACGTTCTTGTTAATGAAGTGCGAAATCCTGATAAGTGAGTACCACCATCTCTTTGTGGGATATTATTTGTGAAGCAGAAAATATTCTCTCTGTAGGTATCATTCCATTGAAGTGCAACTTCAACACCTACATCATCTTTTTCTGTTTTTATATAGATAATATTATCATGTAGAGAATTTTTCTTACGATTAAGATGTTCTACAAAGGCTTTTATACCACCTTCATATTCAAAAATTATTTGCTCACCTTCACCACGTTCATCAATTAAATTAATTCTAACGCCTGAGTTTAAAAAGGATAACTCACGTAAACGTTTAGCCAAAATATCAAAACTAAATTCGGTTGTAGAGAATGTCGTTTTACTGGGAAGAAAACGTATTTCTGTACCAGTAGTATCTGTATCGCCAATAATATCTAATGTGGATGTAGGCGCACCATTTGAATAAGTTTGGTAATATATTTTTCCATTACGACGAATGGTTAATCTAACTTCTTCGGATAAAGCATTTACAACTGAAACCCCTACACCATGTAAACCGCCTGATACTTTATATGAGTTATCATCAAACTTACCACCCGCATGAAGTATGGTCATAATAACTTCAGCTGCCGATATACCTTCGCCTTCATGCATATCAACAGGAATACCTCGACCATCATCCGAGATAGAAACAGAACCATCTGTTTTCAACACCACTTTTATTTCAGAGCAGTAACCAGCAAGTGCCTCATCGATAGAGTTATCGACAACTTCAAATACCATATGATGCAAACCAGTACCATCATCAGTATCGCCTATATACATTCCAGGGCGTTTTTTTACCGCTTCCAAGCCCTTTAATACTTTAATATTACTAGAGTCGTATATTTGTTCTTCTGCCATGCTATCCGTCCTTTTTTATATTTGTTTAGTATAGCATTTTTTCTAAAGAAACGTTGATTAAGTGCATTCATACTAAGGCAAATCAGATAGAATTTAGCGTTCTATGTATCATCACCATCTATCATTTTATATCTCAAATCTCTATAAATTTATGCGGAGATTTATTATTACCAACGTTAACTACCTGACTCAAAAATCACACCATGTTTCACGTGAAACATCTTCATTTCATACTTATTAAAGACTTTTGATAACACTGGCGCTGTCAGTAAAACTTGTTGCTTTAGCTGGTTTAGAGTATCTAACAATATAGACTGATTAAATTCATCCAACTCAGATGTCATATCATCTACAATAACCAAGCCTGATAATTCATCCCGTGTTCTTATGATATTACTTTGGGCTAATAACAATAAGGTAGATAGTAGCTTCAATTGTCCTCTAGATGCTGATATATGCGCAGGGCTATTATCTAAAAATATTCCCATATCGGAGCGATGAATACCATATAATGTTCGTCTCATTTTTAACTCCTGCTGCAGTTTAGATTGATAAAACACCAGTGTATTACAATCTTCAAACGTCTCTACTTTAGAAAAGCCATTACTTAAATCTACAGAGATCTCACTATTTGACAGCAATAACTCTCGAAAAAAATCTATCTCTTCACTCAGTAAAGAAACAATTAATAAGCGTTTTTCATGAAGAATACTTTGAGCCGCTATCAGCTCACGAGTCCAGTAATCAAAATCATCGCCAATATTTTGTGTACGCAAATAAGCATTTCTTTGCTTTAGTATTCTTTGATGATGTTTCCATTGCTGATGATATTCAGGCAATAAATAAAAGCCAATCCAGTCTAAGTAGCTACGTCGCTCCTTAGGAGAACCAACAATCAACTTAATAGAATCGGGATGAATAATAGTGACAGGTATGTATTGACTAAGCTCTGCTTGAGAACGAATATTTTTTTTATTGATTCTTATACGTGTTTCGTGCGGATGTTTTTCTATACCAACATGTGAAATTGTACCATCTACTTCAAGCTTAGCGGTAATAAGTAATTTCTCCCTGCCACTTTTTATCACCTCACTAATACTGCGAGTTTGGAAAGAACGACCGCTCGATAAAATAGACAAGGCTTCCACGATACTCGTTTTTCCCGAGCCATTTTTACCTATAATTAAATTAATGGATGGAGATAAATCTAAGTTAGCCGTCTCTATTTTTCGACAATTCTCA
>JALVDG010000156.1 GCA_027009095.1 Thiotrichaceae bacterium | reverse complement strand
GTATCTAAATTAACTCGCCGTGCATGTTCTCCCGCTTGATAACTAATATCAGGCCAATTATTTAAATCAGGCACTGATTGTAAGGCAGGACCTGAACCATCAAGAGTAAAATGGGTATGACGTGTTGCCGCACAATTTGGAATCATACAAATAGGTAAAGAGGCGGCATGTGTGGGATAGTCTTTGATTTTGACATCTAATATTGTGGTTAAACCGCCAAGTCCTTGCGCACCAATACCTAAATTATTCACTCTCTCCATAATTTCTAGACGCAATTCTTCTAGGCGATTACTTGCACCACGTTCACGCAACTCATGAATATCAATTGTTTCCATTAAAGACTGTTTAGCAAGCACGGCTGCTTTTTCTGCTGTACCACCAATACCTATACCTAAAACCCCTGGTGGACACCAACCTGCTCCCATAGTAGGGACTGTTTTTACAACCCAATCGACCAAATCATCACTAGGATTTAACATTGCTAGCTTAGCTTTATTTTCTGACCCTCCTCCTTTTGCCGCTATTTCAACGCTAAGTTTATCGCCTTTAACCATCTCTACATGGATAACAGCGGGTGTATTATCGCCTGTATTCTTACGCTTACCCGCGGGGTCGGATAAAACAGAGGCACGCAATATATTGTCACGGAATTGATAGGCTTGACGCACTCCTTCGTTAATCATCTCATCAACACTTAACTCCGCATCCCACTGAATACCCATACCTATTTTCAAGAAAACAACGACAATACCTGTGTCTTGACACAAGGGGCGATGACCTTCCGCACTCATTCTAGAGTTAACCAATATCTGTGTTATGGCATCTTTAGCAGCGGGTGATTTCTCTTTCTCCCACGCGCTCGTCATCGCTTGTATAAAATCTTTAGAGTGATAATAAGAAATATACTGCAAAGCATCCACCACACTGCGAATAAGATCATCTTGTTTTATAATCGTCATTAGCCTTTAAAATCCATTTGATAGATAAAAATTATCTTTAATATTAGTATATCGCTTACTCAAAAATGCATACTAAAAACAGCAATAAAAAAAGGCTGATAAAAATCAGCCTTCCATTACTTCCATGTAATTAGGAGTGTTCCGCATAATAATAGCAAACACTCCCATGCCCTCTTTAATTATAAAGGCTTTCCAATAACATCAACATTTGCAGGAGGTCTAAAGAAAAAATTACTGCCACTGACTTGAGCATTATTTTGTACATTTAAATTAATTATTGTTTTCTGACCTAACTGATCAAACATAACCATCTTGCGAACGCCCTTAGTATCAAGACCTAGCTGCATACTTTTAAAATCACGACTTTTGCGGTGAGGCTTTAAGTCAAACCAATCTAAACCATCTGATTTAATATTCAGCTTAGTTACTTTAAATTGAGCATCAGGAACTGTTTTTCTAGTTAAAATAGCAATAGGGGCACTTGATATTGCGGTAGTCATTGGCTTTACTGTTACTTGCTCAAGATCTTTATCATAAATCCAGACATTCTTTCCATCTGCAATAATTTCTTGAGGGTCTGGTGTTGCATACACCCAACGAAATTTACCAGGACGGTTTAAATATACCTGACCTGTTGCTTGTTGTATTTTTTTTCCTTTTTTATCATATACTTGCTGAGTAAAAGAACCTTTTAATGTATTCACATTAGTAAAAAAGTTATTTAAGCGTTGTCTTGCATTATCTGTTGCAGCTATTGCAAAATGACTAACGCCGACTAACAAAGCACCTGTAAGTAGTGTTGTTGTCAAAGTTCTTATTGATGTTTTTTTCATTATATACCTCAAATTCTAAGGGAGTTACTTCCAAGCAGAAGAACTCCCCCCTAATCTCCTTCATTCTATCTACATAAACGGCAGAAGTTATTAATATCAAACAGGCTCTGGCGCGAGCACTTCACGTGTTCCGTTAGATTGCACGGCACTAACAATACCTGCTGCTTCCATATCTTCGATCATACTTGCAGCACGGTTATAACCAATTTTTAAGCGACGCTGCAAATATGAGATAGAGGCTCTGCGAGATTCTGTCACGATGGCAACTGCTTGATCATAGAGTGCATCACTTTCTGAATCTGCTAAAGGCTCTAATCCAGGAATAGCACCATTAGCACCTCCTGTATCCTTTAGGACATCGTCTAAGTACTCAGGTTCACCTTGTACTTTGAGATAATTAACAACATCTTCAACTTCTTTATCGCTAACAAAGGCACCATGTACACGTTTAGGCAAACCTGTTCCTGGTGGTAAATACAGCATGTCACCCTTACCAAGAAGTTGCTCTGCACCACCTTGATCTAAGATTGTGCGTGAATCGACTTTTGTTGACACTTGGAATGCAATACGTGTTGGAATATTCGATTTGATCAGACCTGTAATAACATCAACAGAAGGACGCTGGGTTGCCAATACTAAATGTATACCAGCAGCACGAGCTTTTTGTGCTAATCTTGCAATAAGCTCTTCTACTTTCTTGCCAACTACCATAATCATATCGGCAAATTCATCAATGACGACAACGATATAAGGTAGTGGTTCTAATATTGTTGGCTGCACATCAACATGCTTAGTCGGGTCATAACTAGGATCAATAATCGGCTTGCCTGCTTTTATCGCTTGTTTTACCTTCTCATTATAGCCTGCTATGCTACGCACCTTCATATGTGACATGGCGGTATAACGGTTTTCCATCTCCGCAACACACCAACGCAACGCATTGGCAGCATCTTTCATATCAGTAACAACAGAAGTTAGGAGATGAGGGATACCTTCGTAAATACTTAGCTCAAGCATTTTTGGGTCAATAAGAATTAAACGAACCTCTTCTGGTGTTGATTTATAAAGCAAGCTGATCAACATTGCATTTACACCAACAGACTTACCTGAGCCTGTCGTACCCGCAATTAATAAATGTGGCATTTTACCTAAATCAGCAACGGCAGGTTTACCACCAATATCCTTACCTAAAACAACCGTTAATGGAGATTCACTTTTTATAAATTCATCTGATGCTAGAACATCTCTAATAGCAACAATGTCACGTCTCTCATTGGGGACTTCAATACCTATCGTTGTTTTTCCTGGTATAACATCAACAATACGAATACTCATCACGCCCATGTTACGGGCTAAGTCCTTAGACAAGCCAGTAATCTTACTTACTTTAGTACCCGCGGGAAGTTGTACCTCAAACTGAGTAATGATAGGACCTTGGAAATAGCCAACTATTTCGACTCCGTGTACTCCGTAATCTTGTAAAGATTTTATAATACGTGTGGCAATATTATTAATTTCATCAGTGGTATACTGACCATTATTCTTAGGTGCGGTATTTAATAAATTTAATGGAGGCAAGGTAACCGCTTTATCTAATGATATGGTTGGTGTGTTTTTATTTTTACGAGGAATAACACGTTTTGCTTTGTTTGAAAGATTCTTCAAAGTAGATTTTTTAGGCTTTGGAGCTTCATCGGAAGAAATAGTTTTTTTATTAGTTTCTGCTTCCTTCACAACA
>JALVDG010000155.1 GCA_027009095.1 Thiotrichaceae bacterium | reverse complement strand
CTGGTAATGGCTCATTGCTTATAGGGCGAGGGATTACGACAAAAAAATACGATGCTAATGTACATTATGATTCGTTTGATTTAGGCGCTGCTTTTTTTCGACCTAAGTATAAAAAGCTTGAGGCAAAAACATTATGGAATAGAGTAGGTTTCTGGTATGTGTCATCTGCTCGTCAAGTTTGGATAGGTGTTCCTGCATGGTTACCTGTGTTGATGATTCTTGGATATTTTTTATATCTTAAGAGAAAATCGTAACTGCTCAGACTGTGCTCTATAAAGAACGGGATTTAATAACAGAAACCGGGCAAAATAGAGGGCAAGCTGAGTAGTTACAGAAAGTCGAAGTACTTAGGGTAATTAACCATGCATACGCCGAAACTCATCTGCAAAGCGTCGTCCTAAGCGAATTTGACCTTGGGTGTTGTAGTGCACCTTATCTCTTGCTTTAGGCAAGTCATCGGTGTTTACATAGTGCGTTGCTCTTGCACGC
The DNA here is from genome assembly GCA_027009095.1 of Thiotrichaceae bacterium. Classification (GTDB taxonomy): domain Bacteria; phylum Pseudomonadota; class Gammaproteobacteria; order Thiotrichales; family Thiotrichaceae; genus JAGLBW01. Next base: position 3,052 of record JALVDG010000155.1, on the reverse strand, counting down.
GCTGCTACTTGTTCTTGTGCATGACGTACAACATCAACTGATAAATGATATGGATATTTTGGAGGGTTGATACGACCAAGAATAAAGCGTGCGTGAGGGCTATTGTATTCATGACGTAAATCATTAATAAGTGCGTTTATATTGCCTAAGTAAGCATTTGCGGCAGCAGGGAATCTTGCGTCTCGCTCGCCCTGCATCCAAACAAAGGCTGATATTTTTTTACCATTGCCATTTAGTACGCCTGATAATTGTATTTGGCGTTTTAATAAAGCATATAGACTGTTGCGAATACGACTGTCCGCCATACGAAATGATACACGGGGGTTCCACACCTTTGCCCAGTCATAAATAGAAGTACCTCCAACAGCAAGTTTGACAATATTAAGCCGTCGACCTGGATAGTAGGCGGCTATAAATTTTGAAAAAGCAACTTCAGGTCCGATGCGACCACCAGGCTGTTGGGAAAAATCCATTTCTCTACCATGCTGGTAAAAATGCATATTACGTGGCTTTGTTTTCATCCAGTCAGGCAGTTCACTAAATTTACTTTCTGTCCAGCCTACCATGTTTGATTGTCCAATAAGGACAAAGGTTAATTCTCTTGCCATTGTATACTATCCCTGAATACTGTCGGTTGTTGGGTGACAAATCATTGTGTTGTATTTTAGTTTGTTACAACTTTAACCCAGTTTCTGCACTTTTAGTGATGTGCACTCATTAACTGGGATAAATTATCAAGGACACTCCCTCCTTGTTCTTTTACTATAGGACAGCAATAAGGGCTTTTCTGCTTATTATTCGCTCTTTATCGAAGTGTTATTATTTTTATACCTTTTTTATTATCTGCTATGAAGAGTGTTTTTTGATCGGGAGATAATATTATTTTCTCGGCTGCTCTTTCTGTTTTGATAGAGTGTAAAACACGTGCTTTTGCTGGATTGCTAATATCTACAATATGAATGCCATTGAATAAATCCGCAATATAAGCTGTTTTTTCGTCTTTAGATAAAGTAATGCTAAATGCATTGTGTGTATTAATGTGCCCTATACGGCGGGGCTTGTTAAGCTGACTAATGTCATAAATATTGATACCGCCATTATTATCGGCAATATAGAGTCCATTTTGTGATTGAGATAGGGTTACACTTTGAGACTGTCCAGACGTTTTTATTCTAGTAATATATTGAGGAGTAATCGGCTTGCTGACATTAATAATAACAACGCCATTAGTTTGATCGGCAATAAATAAAATCTTGCCATTTTTTGATAGTGATACATTCGCACTGCCTGCTTTTGAGTGGATTCCTGCTATTTGTTTAGGATGGGAAGGGGTGCTAACATCTAAAATCATCACTCCTGATGTATTATCAGCGATATAAAGTGTTTTCTCATCGGGCGATAAGGCTAATCCAAAGGTATACGATGGTGTATCAAAACGGTGGATAAGCTTCATGCTTAGGGGATTAGATATATCGATAATATCAACACCTGCGGAGCCATTAGCAATATAGGCGATCTGCTCATTTTTGCTAATAATCAGCGACTCTGCGTTTTTAGTAGCACTAAAGACTGATAAAATTTTGCTTTGCAAAGGGCGAGTAATATCTAAATATAGAATCCCTTCCTGGTAGGATGTGGCAAAAGCGTGCTTATTATCTCGCAGTAGTACGATGTCGTGAACGGCTCCTTTAGTTTCTAACTGTGCTGATTGTACAGTATTTTTAGTGGGTACCGCATTTGCTGAGACGCTACTGAAGAACAGGCTAAGGAGTAGTAGGCTGAATAAATAGGGGTATAATTTAGAATTAGTCATAGTAATCTCCTGATTTAAGGAACGTGCGGGAAATCTCAATGCTTATATATAACTTGGCTGTGCGTCTCTGAAGTGGTTGATGGCGTATTAGGATTGCTCGTTTTATATCCCTTGACGTTTTTTAGGAATAAAATTTTGACTAAAAAAAGGGAGGAAAGTTGCAGTAGTTGATGTACTAGCTATATTCATCAAAATAATCCATAAAATAATAATCAAAAAATTCACTTTCTGGATAATGGGTATTGCTGTTATATAGCTGCCAGAAAAATAGAGTGTATAACTTAGGACACTAATAAGGATAGAAACAAGCCCTGTAATAAAGAGTAAATATTTCCGTTCTTTAAAGAGCTTATATAAAGTAATGGTGATAGCACAGAGGGATAGAGAGCCAGCGACAATAAGCCCAATATCATGAAACCCACGAACCATTAATAGTAACAGGCTGATGCTTCCCATACTTCCTGATAGTTGGATGACAAGATTGTATTGTTTATTTTTATACAAATAAGTTGAGTTGATCCAAAATAGAGAAATACTAAACATAGCAATGATCATGGCAAATTCAGCGACAGCAGTAGCAGGGTTATTTTTATTTGATAGTGTGGGATTCTTTAGTAAGTCGCACCAATAATTTTCCTGCCAACTAAAGCTTGTTAGATCAGTATGAAAATATGAGCCACCAGGGTAGAGGAGAGTGGCAATATAATAAAGTAAGACAAATAAAATCATCCCTAGTGTTGGGCTAAGTAGCCATAGCTTTTTTTGTCGTTTCATTGTGTTTCCATAAAATAAGGGGCGGTTAAGTATAATGGCAGACAGTATATTGTAGGGGGATATTTGAAATTGCAAATTGTCATACTCCACAAAGCCGATACAAGCTACAATCAAGCCTCTCCCTCCTGATAATCGATTTAGCTTATGACCATTCCACAGTTTTTAAAATCACAAAAAAAATTAACGGCTCGCTGGTTGCAATTATCCATTGGTTTAGGCTTGCTTGCAGGTTTTTTATTGATTATCCAAGCGTGGTTTTTAGCGAAAACAGTTAATGGTGTTATTTTTGAAAAGTTGCATTTAGCCGATGTGCAGTGGTGGCTATGGGGCTTGCTAGCTATTTTTGTTATACGTTCTGTGTTGGCATGGGCTTCTGAGCAGGCAGCTTTTCATGCTTCTGCAAAAATAAAGCGACAATTACGAGACCGCCTACATCGTCATATCCAAGCGTTAGGGCCTGTTTAT
>JALVDG010000154.1 GCA_027009095.1 Thiotrichaceae bacterium | reverse complement strand
GTTTATAGATGATACGCCCAATAACAAATAGCAACAGAAGACATTATCAATATAATAAAGCTACCTATTACCTCAGTTAATTAATAATTTTATTCTGCTATTTACAAAATTCCCTGTAGCATTTTTACAGTCTGGTTATTTAGAAGCATTACGGTATAAAAGGAAGTAAACAGACAAGCTAGTATTCCCCGTCAATATAACGTGGTTGAAGTACTAGGACGATATAAGACTAAAGATTGATTTTATAAACACCTATGTGACGCGGTTATTAGGACTTCTAAGAATGTATCAATGGTGCCGGAGGTGGGACTTGAACCCACACTCTGTTGCCAGAACGGGATTTTGAATCCCGCGTGTCTACCAATTCCACCACTCCGGCCAAGAAAGCTCAGACTTGAATAGTCTGTGGAAGCAGGGCATTCTACCCGATTTGCTTGCTTTGTCGATAGTCTTTTTAGATTTAATTACAATTTATTGTTGTCCTGTCTGTCTTCGTACCTAGGCACACTTCGCAGGGAATAAGCATTCACTGCAAAGTGCGCCTAGTGGCTAACCGCTTTCTGACTCGCTGCATCCGTCAATATAAGGTGGTTGGAGTACTAGCTGCAATTCGTCGTTTTTTATAGAATCCATAGATCTCATCTCTTTTTTTGTAACATAATGACACCGTATTTTATTTATAGATGATCATCAAATATTAGGAATATTATTAAATACAACTACTAATGTCTCGATAATCCGTTAGTATCAGCTATACATACTTAGTAACGGAACTACATGCCATGTCTGATCTTTTCCCTCCTATCCATGAAAATCGACATTTTTATTTACCTGTTGATGATTTACATGAAATTTATATTGAAGAGTGTGGAGAGGAAACGGGTATTCCTGTCGTTTTTCTACATGGCGGTCCTGGCTCTGGTTGTGAGCCTTATCATCGACAATTATTTGATCCTGAAAAATACCGTATTATCTTGTTTGATCAGCGTGGTTGTGGGCGCTCTAAACCCCATTCTGAGTTACAACACAATACAACCCAGCACTTAATTTCTGATATAGAAAAAATTCGTAAATATTTAGGGATTGATCAATGGGTGGTTGCAGGTGGCTCTTGGGGTTCTACCCTCGCATTGGCTTATGCTGAGGCGCATCCTGAGTCTGTTTCTGGGATAATTGTGCGTGGTATTTATTTTTGTAGTAAAAAAGAAATTCAATGGTTTTATCAGCAAGGAACTAATCAGTTTTATCCTGATTATTGGGAAGATTTTATTGCCCCTATACCTGAAAATGAGCGTAGTGATTTATTGCAGGCGTATCATAAACGCCTCACGGGTGATAACGAAATTGCACGCATGCAAGCAGCTAAGGCTTGGTCTTTATGGGAGGCTAGAACCGCCACATTACGTCCTCATAAAGCATTACTTGATTATTTTTCCGACCCTCATACCGCGCTTAGTTTAGCGACACTTGAAGCACATTATTTTGTCAATAATGGTTTTCTTGAAGATGGTCAATTACTGCGTGATGCAAATAAAATAAGCGATATTCCCTGTTATATTATTCACGGGCGTTACGATATGATCTGCCCTGTTGAACAGGCTTATGCACTTCATAAAGCTTTGCCTCTGTCTGAGTTATTTATCGTACAAGGTTCTGGTCATGCTGCTAGCGAAAAGGGTATACGCGCCGCTCTTATTGAAGCGAGCAATAAACTAATCGACAAAGTATCTGCAAAATGATTGGCTTAATTCAACGTGTAAACCGTGCTAGTGTAGAGGTAGATGAGCAGGAAATTGCCAGTATCAATAAAGGTATTTTATTGCTTTTAGGGGTAGAAAAAGAGGATCAACTATCACAAGCTGACCGCCTATTACAACGTGTTATCACTTATCGAATTTTTGAAGATACGACAGGACGTATGAATAAGTCTTTGCTTGATATAAGTGGCGAGCTGCTTATTGTACCGCAGTTCACCTTGCCTGCGGATACTAAAAAGGGAACACGCCCAAGTTTTGCACCAGCAGCTCCACCCGCATTGGGTGAACAGTTATTTGACTATTTTGTAGAACAATCCAAAATAAAATTAGGCAAGATTCAAGCAGGTCAATTTGGAGCAGATATGCAAGTATCTCTTATCAATAATGGGCCTGTCACATTTTGGTTACAATGTTAGGACAACTATTTATGCATAAATTTTTTATTCATACTACATTAAGTTTATTTATAACATTAAACCTGTCTGCCTGCGGAGATAAAAAGAACGAAACTAAGGCAGAGAAAAAAGTAGAGCGACCTGTTGAGTACGATGAGTATGGCAATAAGATTCTTTACACTGCGGATGGAGAAAGAGAGCTAATTGATGATGGCTGTGATTGATAATTGAGGACAAGCAGATGAAAATATGGATGTTAATACTATTTACCTTCAGCATTGCAACGATAAGCAATGCATTACAAGCAGATGACACAGGGGCAAGCCGTAGCCCACAGGAAAAAGATCTTTTTATTGCCAAAACCCAACGAAAATTGATTGACCAACGTAAAGAAGAGATAGAAAAATTACGAAATATCAAAGCTGAATTAGGACAACGCGTCACTCAACTGGAGTCACTGCTTGCTAAAAAGAATCGCTTAATAGAACTGAAAAATGAGCAAATAAATGCACTAAAAACACAAGAAAAAGACGAATCATTAAAGGCAAGTGGCGAGCAAAAACCCGTCGGCATCACCAAAGATATTATGAGTGTCACGCTTAATGTTGATGGCAAAGAAATAGAAGTCAGACGTAATCCGAATAATAACAATACCGTTTCTCCCTTTTTTGCAAAAACCTCTCGCCCCTGCCCTCCGTTTTGCATTCAAGCAATGGATATGAAAAATGGTGTTGAAACCATTGGGGAAGTTGATGTAGTTCAATATCTACAAAAGATGGGCAAAGGCGATAAATCAATTATGCTAGTTGATAGTCGTACACCTGACTGGCTAGCAAGAGGAACCATACCTGGTGCTATTAATGTTTCATGGACTCACTTAGTCCCTGCAAAAGGAGCAACTACTGAAAGTATTGTAAAAATATTAACGGAAAAATTTGGTGTAAAAATAGCAAAAGATTTAGATATTGATGATGTCGATGAAGCAATTGTTGAGGGAAAGGCAAAATCTGCCTTTGATTTTTCGAATGCCAAAACCTTAGTAATGTTTTGTAATGGCATGTGGTGTGGACAGTCACCCGCAAGCATTAGAACACTGGTAAAATATGGCTACCCTGTCGATAAGATCAAGTACTTCCGTGGCGGAATGCAAACATGGGAGTTGCTAGGATTTACAACGATAAAAAAATAAAGTATTTATCTTTTTACAAGCTCAGGAAGCTATATTCTGAGCTTGCAGAGAAGTGAAACTTCTTTGACTTAATTAACTGATATTACGCAATATAGAAAAATATTATATATTTTTCCCTCCGCCCGATGCGTTAGCGAGGCGGAGCCAAAACTCCCATTCTAACCGCGCCGAGCATTTGCCCGAGAGAATGGATCAGCAGTG
>JALVDG010000153.1 GCA_027009095.1 Thiotrichaceae bacterium | reverse complement strand
AGATAGTATCATTTAATAAGGGGGCTTTTTTTCGGGATAACATGATCTTCACCTCTAATAATAAAAATATAATAATAAAACTATGATTACTTTCGTCTGAGCACTTATGAACATAATATTTATGTTGAGTTTATAGCTTGAGACTGATTGATAAAGTATAGATATTTTTTAAAAAAAGATGTGACTTATTTCACATTTTTTTAATTATTTAAAAAGAATATTTATGATCTATCGGTACTTGACAGAATTATTATTTAAATTGTCTTAACTCAATGAAAATTATTTTATCTTAGGTATTCTGTATTGAGCATCCCCCGAATGCTTTAAGTTTATCGTAGTGAGGATACTCTTAGTACAATATTACTAGTAAAAAATGTACTAGAGTTAATACTATATCTTTTTAGTGTCGCCACTCCCTGTATTATTAACATTTGCTGTTGCCTTAGTGATGAAAAATATAATCATATCTTTATTGATTTCTTTGTTATTTTTACCTTTTGTTGTTTTTGCTCACCCTGGAGCAAGTGCTTCTCATCTTGCAGAAGATGAATATTGGGCAGAACTCGCTCAGTCTTATCCTGCTTTCTCCCCTAGAAAGCATCGTTATTTACAGAGTTCAAAAGATGTAAAAGAGGTGGGACAATGGGGTGATGTTATCGAATGGCCACACGTTCCTGTTACGGCAGCTAATCTCCCTGATGGTCGTGTGATTACTTGGTCTTCTAACAAGAGAACAAGTTTTCCTAGAGGTTCAGAATATACTATTGTTTCGACATGGGATCCGTTATCAGGAGAATTTTTAAATAGAGATAATACTTATCAAGATATGTTTGCAGCGCATCTTTCCTTGCTTGAAGATGGTCGATTATTTGTTAGTGGTGGTAATAATCGTGTACAAACAACTAGTATCTTTGACTATAGAAGCAATGTTTGGTCGCGTATTGATGATATGCATAAGGGACGTTGGTATCCTACAAATGTTGCCTTACCTTCTGGAGAGGTATTAACCGCTTTAGGGTCGAATGGGGGGCAATATCCCGAGGTCTGGAATGAACAAACGGGCTGGAAGGTATTGACGGGTGCTAGTCTGCAAGAGCCTATTCTACAGTATTCAAATTACTATGAAAGAGAGTGGTGGCCATTGCTTCATGTTGCGCCACAAGGGGATATTTTCCATTCTGGACCTACTCCCCAAATGCATATGATTAGTACCAAGGGCTTGGGTAGCATTGTTCAAGTCGGGAAAGAAAACCGTGACTGGTATCCAAAACATGGCACAACGGTTATGTATGATGAGGGAAAACTTTTGGTCGCAGGTGGCGCAATATCGGGAGAGAATACAAAAAGTACCAATAAAGCCATGCTGATTGATATTAATGGAAGTGCTCCTGTGGTAACGCCCATTGAGCCAATGAAGTATCCACGCAAATTTCATAATGGCGTTATTTTACCAACAGGAGAAGTTTTAGTCGTAGGCGGGAATACATCAGGGATTAAATTTAGTGATCAAGGCAGTATATTACCCGTCGAAATTTGGAATCCTGAAACAAAAAAATGGCGTGAAGGAGCAGAGCTAAAAGTACCACGAAATTATCATTCAATTGCTTTATTAATGCCCGATGGTCGCGTGTTATCCGCAGGTGGAGGGCTTTGTAATTGTGTTGCAGATCATGAGAATGGGCAGCTATATAGTCCTGATTATTTATTTAATAGCGATGGCTCGAAAGCAACCAGACCTGTTTTATCAGGTGTTCCAAAGAGTGTTAAAAATGGTCAAGTGTTTACGGTTAAAAGTGAGCTTAATATTAAAAAATTCTCTTTAATTAAACTCTCTTCTACAACACATGCCATTAATACCGATCTACGTTATCTTGCGCCTAAGTTTACTGCTTTAGGAGGGGGGCAATATACTTTAACGACTCATGCAAATAAAAATGTATTAACACCAGGTTATTGGATGTTATTTGCATTAAATCAAAATAATGTGCCATCCATAGCAAAAATAATACAGGTAAAGAGTAATTCGGCTTCGATAGAGCAACCAGAGGCTCAGGCTTTTCTTATTGGGTCGAATGTGTCATTAAAAATAAAGATAAAAGGTGGTAATCAGCAAGGAGAGTTCAGTGCTGAAAACTTACCTCAAGGGCTTAGTATCAATAAACAGTCGGGTATTATTTCAGGGGAGGTAGTTAAAGAAGGCGTTTATACCAGTAAAATCAAATACACAGAAAATGGAGAAGCTTCGGAAGTCGTATTATCTTGGAATATTTATACAAGAGGAAAAATTAAAGGAGTGTCTTACGAGCTGTATCAAGGTACATGGGATAGTATGCCTGATTTTTCAGAGCTTTCTAAAAATAATAATAACAAGCAACTAGGTGTAATGAGTAATTTCACCGTGCCTAATGCGCTATCAGGAAAATCTTTTGCTGTTCGTTTTTCTGCCGAAATAACACTTAAAGAGGATGATTCCTATCAGTTTTATTTGTCATCAGTTGATGGTAGTCGTCTTTGGGTTGATGGTAAATTATTAGTTGATAATGATGGTGTGCATGATTTAAACGAACAGTCTAATAGTGTGTATCTAACAAAAGGTGAGCACTTGATTATTGTCGAGTACTTTTCTAGTGGTAAAGCACCTGCATTAAATGTTTTTTACTCAAGTATGAGTATTGAAAAACAAGCTATCAATGATTCTTTATTAAAACAAAATCCTTTGAGTAATATTCCACCAACGATAAACCCTCTTAACAATCAAACCAGTGTGGTCGATCAGTTTTTAGGTGTACATATTATTGCAAATGATGCAAATGGTGATCCGTTAGTATTTACGGCGACAGGTTTACCTAATGGTTTAAGTATAAATAGTACCACAGGCATTATTTCTGGAACGCCTAACAAGTTAGGCAGTTATAACTCGACAATAAGTGTACGTGATAATTTTGGAGCAAAAGATGAAATACATTTCAAATGGGATATAACAGGAGCTTTTAAAGTATATCCTATTAAAACAAGACCTAAACATACTAATAGGCTGTTTGCTTATACAGCTAAGACTAATTCAAATACCGATGTTCAATATAAGTGGGATTTTGGTGATGGAACTCCCAGCACGGCTTATTCAAAAAGCAATAAGGGACCACATGCATTTAAAAATCCAGGAAGTTACACCATTACATTAACAGCGAAAGATGCCGTAGGTAATATTGCTAGCACTCAATTTATTCAAGCGGTTTATTTGCTGCCAGAGCTAAAAGAAAAACCACGCACCTCAATGAGTATTGTTTATAAAGAATCATTGGGTATTGCTTATATTTGGAATGTAAATCCTGATAATAATACGGTGACAGGATTTAATACCTTCACATCAAAAAAACTAGCAGAAATAAAGGTTGGAAAGCAACCAAGAGCATTAGCCTTTTCTCCTAGTGGCGAGTTATGGGTTACTAATAAAAGCTCTTTTTCTATTAGTGTGATTGATACTACCGATAAGCGTGTCGTTCATACCATTCAGTTACCCTATGCTTCACAACCTTATGGCATTG
>JALVDG010000152.1 GCA_027009095.1 Thiotrichaceae bacterium | reverse complement strand
CTTATTTGCCTTGATTCGTGGTGAGCTACATCAAGATTCTGGTGAGTTTAGCTTACCTTCGAGTTGGGTCATCGCGCATGTTGCACAGGAGACACCTGCTACTGAGATTTCTGCTTTGGATTATGCCTTACAGGGTGATCAGGAGTATATCGCTTTACGTAAAGAACTTGAAACAGCCGAGGGTGTGCGTCTTGGAGAGATTCATGCACAGCTTGAGGCGATTGACGGTTACACAACTGAAAGTCGTGCGGCGACGCTTTTACACGGTCTAGGATTTCAACACGACGAGATTAACAATAGCGTCACTAGCTTTTCGGGTGGTTGGCGTATGCGCTTGAATTTGGTACAGGCTTTAATGTGTCGATCAGATTTATTATTGCTGGACGAGCCAACCAATCATCTGGATTTAGATGCGGTTATCTGGCTTCAAGATTGGCTGATTCGCTACGAAGGCACACTGTTATTAATATCCCATGATCGTGAATTTCTTGATGCGGTTATTAAGCATGTGGCACATATCGAGCATGGCAAGCTGACACTTTATACGGGTAATTACACCGCCTTTGAGAAAATTCGTGCAGAAAAACTCGCTCAACAACAAAGTGCTTACGAGAAACAACAGCGCGAGCGCGAGCATATACAGAAATATGTAGATCGTTTTCGCGCACAAGCAACCAAGGCGAAGCAAGCACAAAGTCGTTTAAAAGCATTAGAACGCATGGAGGAAATTTCTCCTGCACATATCGATTCACCTTTTCATTTTCAGTTTTTCGAACCTAAAAAACTACCTGATCGTTTGATTACTGTCGAGGAGGCTGCAATTGGTTATGGTGACATTAATATCGTCGAGAATATTGATTTTCAACTCACACCCAGTAAACGTATCGGTTTAATTGGTCCGAATGGTGCGGGTAAATCGACCTTTATAAAGCTACTCGCAGGAGAATTGCAGTGCAAGCAGGGTGAGATTCGTTTTGCACAAGACTTTAAGCTTGGCTACTTTGCCCAGCACCAGCTAGAACAACTCGATTTTGAGCAAACACCATTAGAACATCTGCGTGAGTTAGACAGGGAAACACGCGAGCAAGAATTGCGTAATTATTTAGGTGGATTTAACTTTAAGGGCGAACGTATTGACGAGCCTGTCGGTCCCTTCTCTGGTGGAGAAAAAGCCCGTTTAGTCTTAGCTTTATTAATCTATCAACGTCCTAATGTTTTATTACTCGATGAGCCAACCAATCATCTTGATCTCGAAATGCGCCATGCTCTAAGTATCGCACTGCAAGAATTTCAGGGCGCAATGGTGATTGTCTCGCATGATCGTCACATGCTTAAAACCGTGACTGATGAGTTACTTATTGTTGATAGCAAACAAATCATTCCCTTTGAAGGCGATTTAGAAGATTACGCACAATGGTTAAAGGACAAAGACAAAGCGGAGCAAGCAGAAGCCGCTCCCCTTGAAGCCGAAAGTAAAACCATATCACGCAAAGAGCAACGCAAATTAGAAGCCGAGTTACGTAAAAAACTGCAACCATTAAAGCACAATGTCGACAAGTTAGAAAAACAACTCGATAAGTTAAACGATCAACAGGCAGAGCTTGAGAATATCCTTGCTAATCCTAGTATCTACACGGAAGATAACAAAGAAAAACTAAAAAAAAATCTGTTACAAAAACGTGAGGTTGATAAATTACTAGAAGATATTGAGATGCAATGGATGGAAGCAAGCGAAGATTACGAACAGCAGCTTGCCGATTTAAGTACCCAAGCAAAATTGATTTAATCTGAATCTGTGACCTCACTGTGCTGTAGTAAAGTCACGGATTCAGGTTTAACAAAATTTAGTGTAACTACTCAGTATAATCAGTAACTGCTTAGATTAATTTTGCGCGGGTGTTTTTAAGTGCTTGCGGAGTTTTTTCATAAAAAAAGATAGGTGGTAGCAAATAGAGGAAATAAAACTTTACAATAAAAGTATATTAGAATAATCTAATATACATAATTTTTAGCTCCTACTCTATTTTGAAATTATAGGTTTTCAATAGAAAAAGAGCATCACATAATGCTAGGTGAACAACATGAAACTACAAATAATAACTTTTGCTTCTTTAATCGCCCTTTCAGGTGCTGCTTCTGCTGAGTTCTTCGATGGAACAAACAGCGGGACAGGCTATGGCAATATAATGGGTAATACCAACACAACAGGCAATGCCAAAACTCAAGGTAACGGTACTGGAGAAGGTAAAGGCAATGCTTGGGGCGATGGTAAAATGGATGCTGATGGCGAGATCGATTTCAATATGAACTTCCGCGCTAAAGGTAAAACAGATATGACAGCAAAAGGCGCAGGCGACGTTAAAGGCAATGGCACTGCTGATGGCAACGGCTCTGGTAACGGTAGCGGTCAAACAGCTGCTAATGGTACTGCAAACGGCAACGCAAGCAATAAAAACAACAATAACAGCAATTTTACAATGCCTTGGAATAACAATGGCGGAAACACAAGCTGGATGCCTTGGAACAATAACGGCAACAACTTCACAATGCCTTGGAACAACAACGGCGGAAACACAAGCTGGATGCCTTGGAACAATAATGGCAGCAATATAAGCTGGATGCCTTGGAACAATAACGGCAACAACTTCAGAATGCCGTGGAATAACAATGGCGGAAACACAAACTGGATGCCTTGGAACTGGGGGAGCTGGGGTAACTCATACCCAGTTTATGGTACAATACCTGCACCTTACGGATACCGCTTCGCTCCTATCAATACAGCACCCGTAATGATGCCAGTTCCTGCACCAGCAACAAATGTAGCGACTCCTGTTGCCCCTACAGCAGCACCAGAAAAGAAATAAGCTATAAAAATTCATAAAACACCTCTTTTAGAAGTGCTTTAAAAAAGCTCGCTTTATGCGGGCTTTTTTTATGCCTAAGTACCCAAACAAATTAAGTTAACAAAATTTAGTTTCCTGTTTTAAGGAGTGAAAGATTTATCTTTTTTCATACCGATGCCAATAGGCGAGGCGGTATAATTAAGATAAATCTTACACTCCCTTACAATAGATAATATCCGTTAGAAAATAAAGAGTTGATACACGTCAATGTAAGTTTTAATAACCATGCTGTATAGTCGGCTATTCTTAAGAGTCATCTTTAGGTCATTATGCATATGCTTCAGATCGAAGAAAAAACATCCCCTCAATCCCCTCTGTTTCAACTAGGCTTTCGACCTTTCTTTATGGCAGCAATGGGCTTTGCTAGCCTTGCCATTATGCTATGGGGCTACCTATATTTTAGTCATGCTTCGCTTGCTAACCCTCGTTATATACCAAGCTTTTGGCATGCACATGAGATGATTTTTGGTTATGGCTTAGCCGTTGCAGCTGGCTTTATCTTAACCGCTGCTAAAAACTGGACAGGTGTTCAAACCATCAATGGAAAACCCTTAGCAGGACTATTTCTACTCTGGTTATTCGCCCGTATCTTCCCCTTTGTGCTTGGGGAAAGTAGCATGATTATCTTAGCCGTAGTTGATGTATTA
>JALVDG010000151.1 GCA_027009095.1 Thiotrichaceae bacterium | reverse complement strand
GATGGTGAGTTCCAAAACTACAAAGCCAAAGATGGCGCCTATGTGCGTAAACATTTCTTCGGTAAATACCCAGAATTAGCGGCGATGGTTGAGAAAATGTCAGATGATGATATTTGGCGACTCAATCGTGGTGGGCATGACCCACATAAAGTCTTTACCGCTTATGATGCAGCGGTCAATCACAAAGGGCAACCAACGGTTATTTTGGCGCATACAGTAAAAGGCTACGGCATGGGATCGGCAGGTGAAGGTCAAAACCGAACTCACTCACAGAAAAAATTAAATGAAGATGAGATGATCGCCTTCAAAAATCGTTTCAATATTCCACTCACCGACGAAGAAGCAGCTGCTTGCACTTACTACCGCCCTGAAGTCGGTAGTCCAGAACATACTTATATGTTGGCACGTCGTACCGAGCTAGGTGGATTCTTACCTGTACGTAAAACCTTAGCGACACCCTTAGAAGTCCCTGATTTATCTATCTTCGATGCTTTACTAAAAGGCTCAGGCGACAAAGAAATGTCCACTACCATGGCATTTGTCCGCTTACTAACCATGCTAACGCGTGATAAGAAAATGGGTAAGCACGTTGTTCCTATCGTCCCAGACGAAGCACGTACTTTTGGTATGGAAGGCATGTTCCGTCAACTTGGTATTTTCTCATCGGTGGGGCAGTTATATGAACCACAAGATAAAGAACAGGTGATGTTCTACAAAGAAGATAAAACAGGTCAAATTTTGGAAGAAGGCATCAACGAAGCAGGTGCATTCTCATCATGGATAGCGGCAGCCACTTCTTATAGTACGCATGGCGTTAATATGGTGCCGTTCTATATCTACTACTCTATGTTTGGTTTCCAACGTATTGGCGATTTAGCTTGGGCAGCAGGTGATTGTCGTTCGCGTGGTTTCTTAATTGGTGCAACCGCAGGTCGTACCACCCTTGCAGGTGAAGGACTGCAACATCAAGACGGTCATGGCATGGTACAGGCAGGCTTAATTCCTAACTGTATCTCTTATGATCCAACTTACGCTTATGAGATGGCAGTAATTGTGCATGATGGCTTAAAGCGCATGTACACCAATCAAGAAGATGTTTATTACTACATCACCGCGATGAACGAGAATTACGTTCAACCTGCACTACCAAAAGGTGTAGAGAAAGACATTATCAAAGGCATGTACCTTCTTCGTGGTGGTGGCAAAAAGAAGAAGAAAGTTCAGCTAATGGGTTCGGGTACGATTTTGCGTGAAGTTATCTTTGCCGCTGACTTGCTCGTCAGTGATTGGGGTGTTGATGCTGATATTTGGAGCTGTCCTAGTTTTAATGAATTAGCACGAGAGGCAACCGAAACAGAGCGTTGGAATCGTTTACATCCATTAGAAAAAGCAAAAGTCCCCTTTGTTGCACAGCAATTAAAAGGAAAGCGTGGCCCTGTTATCGCAGCGACTGACTACATTAAACAATACCCTGAACAAGTACGCGAGTGGATTCCTTCACGTTACGCCACACTCGGTACCGATGGCTTTGGACGCAGTGATACACGCGCCGAGTTACGCCAACACTTTGAAGTCAACCGTTACTATATTGTGATTACTGCACTTAAATCATTAGTTGATGAAGGCACATTACCCGCCGTAAAAGTTGCTGATGCCATTGCAAAATATGGTATCGATGCTGAAAAAATTAACCCACTACAGGCATAATCAACATGAGTATAAAAGAAATAGTTGTTCCTGATATTGGCGATTTTGATGCTGTTGAAGTTATCGAGATATTAGTTGCCGTTGGCGATAGTGTCGAAGCTGAAGACTCACTGATTACCGTTGAGTCTGACAAAGCATCGATGGAAATTCCCAGTAGTGACTCTGGTATTATCAAAGAGCTAAAAGTATCACTGGGTGATAATATTGCAGAAGGCACTACCATTTTATTAATGGAAGTCAGTGAAGCAGCTGAAAGTAAACCACAAGAGCCTGCTCAAGAAATCACTGCTGTGGTTGAAGAAACGCCAGAAACTAAGCCAGCAGCCCAAGAAGTTGCAAAACCTGCACCTCCCCCCCCTACTCCAAAGCCATCACCGACAGTTAATATCGATGAAGTAACCTTTCGCAAAGCCTATGCAAGCCCCTCTGTACGAAAATTTGCGCGTGAATTAGGTGTTGATCTTGGACAATTATCAGGTTCAGGACGTAAAAATCGTATCTTACACGAAGATGTAAAAAACTTTGTGAAAACAACCCTAACATCAGGCGCAAGCCCTACAGCAAGTGCGGGCGCACCTTTAGGCATTGCGCCAATGCCTGAGATTGATTTTAGCCAGTTTGGAAAGATCGAAACCGCACCGCTGAGTAAAATCAATAAACTAACAGGGCAGTTTTTGCACCGTAGCTGGGTTACTGTGCCACACGTCACGCAATTTGATGAAGCCGATATTACCGAAATGGAAGCATTTCGTAAGAAAATGGGCAAAGAGATGGAACGCGAAGGGATTAAAATCACCCCACTTGCATTTATTATCAAAGCCGTTGTTGCGAGTTTAAAAGCCTTCCCACGTTTTAATAGCTCGCTAGATAATACGGGTGAAAACCTTATTCTTAAAAACTACTTTAATATTGGTGTCGCCGTTGATACTCCTAATGGTTTAGTTGTGCCTGTCATACGTTCGGCAGATACAAAATCATTAGTTGAAATATCACAAGAAATTCGTGAACTTGCACTCAAAGCACGCGATAAAAAGCTAAAACCTGCCGATATGCAAGGCGGCTGTTTTACCATATCGAGCCTTGGCGGAATTGGTGGAACCAGCTTCACTCCTATCGTGAATGCACCAGAAGTAGCTATTTTAGGCGTATCGCGCTCAAAAATGCAGCCTGAATGGAATGGCTCAGAGTTTGAACCACGCTTAATGCTACCCTTATCATTATCTTACGACCATCGTGTCATTGATGGTGCAGATGGTGCAAGATTTACATCACATTTAAGTAAAATGTTATCGGATATTCGTCGCTTATTGGTCTAGTCTTAGACTATTGAAAATAGAAATGTAGGGTGGATAAGTGTAACGCATCCACCGTATCCCTTTGTTTTGGTGGATGCGCTATCGCTTATCCACCCTACGCATTATGATTGGCAAAGGTATTAAAAACAAACCTTACAAAGAGAATAAAAACGTGAGCAATATTATAGAAGTACAAGTTCCAGATATTGGTGATTTCGATCAAGTTGAAGTGATCGAAGTGCTGGTTGGTGTGGGTGATAATATTGAAGTAGAAGACTCTCTTATTACGGTTGAATCCGATAAAGCATCAATGGAGATACCAAGTCCTGTTAGTGGCACAGTGACGGAAGTATTAACCCATGTTGGTGATCATGTTGCACAAGGTAGTCTTATTTTTAAGCTAGAAGCAAGTGAAGCAGCAACGACAGAAGAAGCGCCAGCGGAAATGTCATCCAATGAAACAACTCCTGAAGCTGATGAGCCTAGCCCAACAGCGGCAAACTTTGATGGCAATGCCGATATGCAAGCAACCGTTGTCGTACTTGGTTCTGG
>JALVDG010000150.1 GCA_027009095.1 Thiotrichaceae bacterium | reverse complement strand
CAGTTTCTTCAGTATTGCTAGTTGCAATGCTAGGTAAACTTTCCCATTCTGCGCGTAGTTTCATGGATTCACTTAGATTTACTTTTGCGCCAAGTCCGTAGCTTAAGCCTGTACCACTTTTTTTGCTATCGGTGTTTTCACTGTTCCAACGAGAGAATCCTGCTTTACCAAATAGGCTAAGTTGATCATTAACAGACAAATTTGCTACTGCTGATAGTGAAAGGGCAGATACGTCGGATGCTGTTCCGTCTTTGTGTAAATCACCAATGCTGGTGTAGGCTGCTTCTGCATCTAGCATTTCGGTTATTTTATAGCCTGCGTATGCTTTCCATGCACTATCTTTATTTGTACAGCCTTTCATAACGGTACAATAGTTATCTGCTTCAGATGAGCCAAATGATCCACCAAAATAAATTCTATCCATCATACCCGATTCCGAGTTTGTTGCATCGATATAAGCAGCGGATGCTTTAGCGTAGTTAAATGGGTTAGACGGAAGGTCTGCATTTACGTTAGATAGCAGAGGAAGAGTGATGCTAAGAGCAACGAGCACTTTTAGCTTGTTAGTAGCTTTCATAATTGGGCCTTTTTTATTATTGTTTTTTTAGGGGGAATTTATACTGTTTAGTTTATGAAATGAGGGCTATTTTTGTAAATTATCAACAGATAGGAGGTCTTACCAATTGTCTGATTAAGGGAATCGATTTTGGGTAAAACAACACTTCGTCTGTCGATAAGTGGTGGTTATTTATTTTGATCGAAAAATCACGTACAATGCGCTAAAGCTTTAATTATAAAAAAACGGAAGAAGGCTAACTAATGTTCGAATTTATCACTGCTGGGGGGCTAATGATGATCCCCATAATTATAATCTCAATTATTGCAATGGCAATTATTGCAGCGCTATTTATTTCACTAAGTAGTAAGCGTGTTATTCCTGAGGGGACAACGAATATAGCGCGTAAACTTGCTATATCAGGTCAAGCATCTCCCGCTCAAATAGGAAAACTTCGAGATAGTTCTTTATTAGGACGTGTTTTAGCAACAGGACTAGAGAATGCCCAACTGCCTCGACATGCATTGAAAGAAAGCGTCGAAGAGACAGGTCGTCATGTTATTCATGCGATGGATAAGTATATGACAACGCTTGGTACGGTTGCCGCAATTGCTCCTTTGCTGGGTTTATTAGGGACAGTTGTTGGTATGATTAATGTATTTAGTGTTATAACAAGTCAGGGAGTAGGTAGCCCGACTGAATTAGCAGGTGGTATCTCGCAAGCTCTTATTACCACGGCGGCAGGAATCTCAGTCGCAGTACCAGCACTTATTTTTCATCGCTATTTTCGAGGAAAAATTAATGATTATGCTATCGAAATGGAAAAAGAGACGATGAAGTTGATTGAGACAATTAACCGTAAATCATCCTCTGCACCCGCTCCTGTGGCTAATATTGCGGCTTCACAAGGTGCGGATGCGTCTAATGCAGTATTGGCGGCAAAGAAAAAACTATTAGCACAACAACAAGCTCAAGTAAGACAGCAACAAGCTAAAGGTAATGTGGCATGAATTTCCGTCAACATGTTAGTGATGATGTTGAAGTTAGCTTGACACCATTGATCGATGTCGTTTTTTTATTGCTTATCTTTTTTATGATTACGACAACGTTTGATCGTGATGCTAAGATTAAAATTGATTTACCAACAACCGAAAGCGCAGCACCCGTTGCACAGTCAAATACTTTAGAGTTATTAATTGATAGCCAAGGTCGTTATTATGTTGATGGTCTTGAAGTGTTAAATAAAAAACCTGAGACATTATTTAGAGCGATGAGTCAGGCGTTAGATAAGCGTGGTGATAACCCACCTTTAGTTATTAGTGCCGATGCAAATTCTAATTATCAATCCGTTGTTACGGCGATGGATATTGCAGGAAGACTGGGCTTAACTAATTTCTCAATGGCGACTGCACAGTCTAAGCGACAAAAGTAATTACCATTTTTTATTCAAGGTCTGAATGTCGTCTTCTAACGTAGAGCCTGATAAATCGGCAGATGGATTTGCTATTTATAAGCGCTTAGCGGCCTATGCTTTACATTATCGCCTGTTCTTGTTTTTTGCTTTTTGTGGGCTTCTTATCAATGCTGTCACTCAACCGATGTTTGCAGCCTATATAAAGCCTTTGCTTGACGGTACGTTTATGGATAAAAATCCTGAAACGATACAGTGGGCACCATTCGCTCTTTTGTTTATATTCTTTTTACGCGGTGTTTCTGGTTTTATTTCTGGTTATTTTCTTTCTTTAGTTGGGCGCAATGTTGTTACAACCATACGTAGCCAGCTTTTTTCTCATCTATTACATCTTCCTTTAAATTATTACGATAAAAATAATTCAGGACAATTAATTACCCTTTTAATTTTCCAAGTGGAGCAACTAGCAACCGCAGCCACAAAAGGGCTTAAAGTATTAGTGCAAGATACCGCAACCGTTATCGGCTTATTGGCTCTGATGCTTTACTACAGTTGGGAATTAACCTTGGTGGTGTTTCTAACGGGGCCAGTTATTGCGGTCATTATTTCGTATGTATCCAAACGTTTTCGACGTTTTAGTCGCCAAATTCAAGACTCTGTAGGTGATGTAACACAAATTGCTAGTGAGGCATTATCTTCACCACGAGAAATTCGTATTTTTGATGGGCTTGCAGGTGAGAAAAAGCGTTTTGAAGATATTAATGAGCGTAATCGTCAATCGTTTATGAAGCGCACAGTGACCGAATTATTAAGTATGCCCGTAGTGCATTTTATTGTGGCAATTGCTTTGGCAATTATTATCTATATGGC
Organism: Thiotrichaceae bacterium; assembly: GCA_027009095.1. Lineage (GTDB taxonomy): Bacteria > Pseudomonadota > Gammaproteobacteria > Thiotrichales > Thiotrichaceae > JAGLBW01. Next base: position 725 of record JALVDG010000150.1, on the reverse strand, counting down.
AACCAATGATGGATTAATAGATCGCTTCACACCAGGCACGTTTATGGCGTATATGTCGGCGATGATGTTATTGCTTGATCCTGTTAAACGGTTGACACAAATTAATTCGACATTACAAAGTGGTATCGCAGCAGGGGAAAATATCTTTTCTTTGTTAGATGAAGAAACAGAAAAAGATACAGGTACCCAAATGATAGGAAGAGCAAAAGGCAATATTGAGTTTAAAGATATAAGCTTTCGCTATGAAAATCATTTAGATAATGTCATTAAAAATGTCAGTTTTAGTGTCAAAGCAGGGCAGAAAATAGCCTTAGTTGGGCAGTCAGGCAGTGGAAAAACGACCTTAGTAAATATGTTGCCACGTTTCTATAACTATTATGCAGGTGATATTTTCTTAGATGGTTTGGCGATCACTGATATTAAATTAGCGAGTTTACGCGAGCAGTTTGCCTATGTAGGGCAAGATATTACCTTGTTTAACGATACCATTAGAAATAATATCGCCTATGGAAAGATGCAAAGTGCAAGTGATGAGCAGATAAAACAGGCGGTGAAGGCTGCTTATGCACTAGAGTTTATTGAGGCGTTACCCGAAGGCTTTGATACCTACGTGGGTGAAAATGGAACACTGCTTTCAGGTGGACAAAAGCAACGTATCGCCATAGCACGCGCAATATTGGCGGATGCCCCTATACTTATTCTTGATGAAGCAACCTCTGCTTTGG
>JALVDG010000149.1 GCA_027009095.1 Thiotrichaceae bacterium | reverse complement strand
GTGCAAGCTGAGTAGTTAAAAAAAATTAACGTGATTTTGCACTTTGCACTGCTGCTGCCATCTCTGCTTCAACACTATCATCGATATCTAGCTCAGCGTCTTCATCGTATATTCCAGCATCAGGGTCGTTATAGACACTCACATCCATCTTGCCTTCGCTCTTAGCAACAATAGCAGAAACCGTTGCATCACCTGATACATTAACCGCTGTTCTGATCATATCCATTAAACGGTCAACACCAAGAACAAGACCAATACCTTCAACAGGTAAACCTACTTGAGTAAATACCATTGACAGCATAATCAAGCCAACACCAGGCACACCTGCTGTACCAATAGACGCTAATACTGACATCAAAATAACAGTTAAATAACCAGATACTCCAAGATCGACACCATATACATTAGCAATAAATACCGTCGCCACACCCTGCATAATTGCCGTACCATCCATATTGATGGTTGCGCCAAAAGGAACAGTAAATGATGCGACTGAATTATCAACACCAAAACGCTGTGTTACTGTTCTCATTGTAACGGGGATGGTTGCATTAGAGCTTGCAGTACTAAATGCGAATACTTGAACATTTCGGATTTTCTTTAGGAACATTATTGGGCTTAAGCCTGAGAATAGCTTTAAAGCAATCATCAATGTAATAAATAAGTGGAACATTAATGCTCCCACCAATACACCAACATAACCTGCAAGCGATGCAAGTAAGCCCAAGCCTAGTGTTGCTACTGCTTTTGCAATCAACGCAAACACTGCATAAGGTGCTACAGACATAACAATACCAACCATTTTCATCATGATTTCATTGGCAATTTCCGCACCCTCAACAAAGCTCTTCGCTTTCTTTCCCAGCATTAGCATGCTAATACCAAGCAAAATAGAGAAGAAAATAATTGGCAACATATCACCATTTGCCATCGCACCAATTGGATTCTTAGGAATAATATCAATAAGCACTTGAGATAAAGGAGGAGATTCTTTACCAGTGAACGCTGCATCAGTTGCTATATTCATACCTTTACCGATACCAAAAGCAACCGCAATAGCAATCGCTGTTGCTATAGCGATGGCAGTCGTTAGCATGTATAAAGCAAATGATTTACCACCAACACGCCCAAGCATTCGAATATCGCCGATACCACAAACACCACAGATAAGCGAGAAGAATACCAATGGAACAACTAGCATCTTCAAGGCATTAACAAACATTTTTCCAACAACGTGGAACAGACCATTGACAATGTAAGTATCTACAAACGGGTTAGAAATAAGTCCTGTCAGGTTCAATCCTAGACCAACAGCGATACCTAACGCCATGCCTAAGAGAACCTTGACCGTCAGGCTCATCTTTTTATCACTACTCATAAAATATACTCCTAAGGTTTAGTTAAAATATATATGCACATTAAGGAACATAGACTATTTTGCTAAACTTGTTAGTCGTTTCATTACACTTTGATGAGCTAATGCATCTACACCAAGCAGTAATGAAAATTATTTTTATTTTTAAGGTTTATGTAGCGAAAAGCATTTCCTAATCAAGCATTCTTATGAAATATTAAGCAACTAAGAATAAGTGCTTAAAAATATATCATAAAAATATTTTATGCATACATACGCCCAGTATAGTCGATAAAATTTAAAAGTGCTCTTAAATAAAGCACATATTTTATGCTATTTCCAGTTGATCAAAAAAAGCCTTTTCTTTTCAAAACAATGATTTTGATATGTCATCAAATAGCAAATACCTTTCGTAACTACGAAAGCTTGCACTTTGTCTACTCCAATGGCTTCAATAAATCCATCAAATCATTTTGATCAAAGCTAGTCTGTGTATTATCTTTCTTAGCATAAAGCGCATCTGCTAATGCTTGCTTTTTTTCTTGCATTAGAAGAATTTTCTCTTCAACTGTTCCTTCGGTTAGTAGTTTATATACAAATACAGGTTTATCTTGCCCGATACGATAAGCACGATCTGTCGCTTGCTTTTCAGCCGCAGGATTCCACCAAGGGTCATAATGTATTACTGTATCTGCCGCCGTAAGATTTAATCCCACACCCCCTGCTTTTAAGCTGATTAAAAACACTTTTGCATCACCTTCTTGAAAAGCATCAATGGCTTCGGCACGTTTGCGAGTTTGTCCTGTGAGCTTCGTGTATTTTATTTTTGCCTTTTTTAGTTTAGCTTCGATAATACCGAGCATGGCGGTGAATTGTGAAAAAATTAGTATTTTACGTCCTTCTTCCAGCATTTCGGGTACCATTGTCATCAATAGCTCTAGCTTAGCGGATTCTTTGACCTTACGTGCTTTTTCAAGCTTAACTAACTTCGGATCACAACAAACTTGACGTAACTTCAACAGTGCATCAAGGATCATAATATGGCTACGTGCCAAGCCTTTCTTAGCAATTTCATCACGGACTTTTTTATCCATTGCCAAACGGACTGTTTCATAGAGATCACGCTGCTTACCTGAGAGAGTCACCATACGAATCATCTCTGTTTTTTCGGGCAACTCAGTGGCAACGACTTCTTTACTGCGACGCAACAGGAAAGGCTCAATACGCTGCCTTAAAACTTGACCGCGTGTTTCATCTGCATTTTTCTCAATCGGATTTCTAAATAATCGGTTAAAACGCTCATGAGTGCCTAAATAACCTGGCATTAAAAAGTGATACATAGACCAAATTTCACCTAGATGGTTTTCCATTGGTGTGCCTGTTACACATAGGCGATGACGTGCTTTTATTTTATAAATAATCTGCGTGGTCTTAGCTTTTACATTTTTAATCGCCTGTGCTTCATCAAGAATCAAATAATGAAACTCATTGTCTTGATACAACTCTTTATCACGCACCATTAAAGGATAGGTGGTAAGAATTAGGTCATACTCTTTAATTTTATCAAAGTGATCTTTTCGATTTGGTCCTTGTAAGATCAACACACTTAAATCTGGGGTAAATTTCTTTGCTTCATTCTTCCAGTTACTCATTAAGCTGGTAGGCGCAATAACTACGCTAGGTAAATCGGCACGACCATTTTCTTTTTCAAGCAGTAAATTAGCCAGAGTTTGTACCGTCTTACCCAAACCCATATCATCAGCCAAAATACCATGAAATTGATAATTACGCAGAAACTGAAGCCAATTTAGTCCTTCCTTTTGATAGTTTCTAAGCTCAGCGGATAAGCCTTTCGGTAAATCGACAGATTCTATTCCCTCAAAATTACGTAGCTTTTTATTGAGTTTTTTTAGCTCATCCGCACCTTTCCAGCGCAGAGAGGGATCGTTTAATAGTTCATTAAAGTGTAAGCCTGCATACTTGTCGATATTAAGTGTGCCGTCTGTCGTTAATGCGTCGGTATCATAAAGCTCGATAATGGTATCGAGAATTTGCAAAACACGCTGGGTAGGAATTTTAATCCACTGTCCCGAAGGAAGTTGAAATATTTGGTGTGTCTTATCCCTTAGTGATTGATGCAGGCTGTCTTTGTCGGGGTTGTCTGCCAATAGTTGTACCAATAAAGGTAATAAATTGACACGAACACCATTAAGCTCAAAGCCGAGGTTCATTTCAAACCAATCACCTGCTTCAGACTCATCCAGATCAGCAAACCAATCGTCGATGATTTCAAGCTCTAACTCGAAGCTATCATCAATATCAATCTGCCAACCTGCGGCACGTAATTCAGGAATTTTTTCAGTCTGAAAGATGTCCCATTTTTCAATACTCTGAGCAACACTTTCGTCACCTAATAATGCCATATCACTTATATCAAAGGGCTTGGTCAGAGGGGTAAAGCCAATTGCTTCTAAGGTATGTATCGCGCCCTGCTCGTCGGCAAGTGCGCGATGCAATGTATAACGATTACCATCTTCTAGAAACACTGCCACTGCTTTATCTAGGTCAGACTGAGTTTTTGGCTTGTAATTAACCTCTCCATACTGAAAGCTAAGGCTTGCTATATGCATAGTACCTGCTGAAACATTGGGAGTTAAAGGGTTTTGAGGACGCTGAACGGCATGTAATTTTAGGTGAAAATTAGGTCTAATATCGGTAATTTCAATTTGCTGAATATCTAACTCTACAGGCAAAGGAAAATCAACACTAGGGAGTGCATTTAATATTTTTTTACTCATTGCCTCCGCATTGTTTTTAGGAATAGTTGGAGCGGCTTTAAAGAAAATTATTTTATTTTTATCTAGCGACTCATGCTCTGCACGTCCTATTTTATGCTGTTGAGTATCAAGATAATAAAAACGCTCTAAGGGAAATAAATTATCTACAGGGGGATCGATATTAATCGTTGGCGCATAAACCTCACCTTTATCTTCCCAGCTTAAGGTAACGGGGCGAACCTCTCCTAAATGTAACGGCGCAGATCTTTGTGTTTGCCAAAAACAACGCCCTGTTTTTAGCATATTTTCAAGACTAATTTCTCCTATCTGAGAGCTTAAAAAAAAGCGTTCCTCAATCCCATAACCTGTAGATGGCAATGCGTTCAGTGCAGTAACAATGGTTTCATCAAGTGCATTATAAAAACAGTTTGGTGAATAATACGCCTCATGAATATCATAATAGTTAATATTATAAATTTGACCGTAACCGCCTTTTTTTAATGCTCTTGCCTTAACATAACGTACTGCTAAACCCTCATTGTTTTCACCGATGTAACGAGGCTGATAGTCTTCTAGAATATAAATCAGATGAAAATTTTCTACTTCTGGTGATGGAGGAGCAATATTAATATTGCTCTCTTGTTCTTCCTCAATTTGTTCAATGGCTTGTAACCATTGCTCAACTTCGATATCAGACTTAGTTAAGTCATTATCATTTGCTGCTGAACTTGTATTTTGCTGCTGGGAAGATGCATTTAGAAAGGCAAAAAGCAAAGCAATACCATGTTTACAATTATGTTCTACAGGGCACGAACAACGACTGTCAATATCAACACCAAATATATCTAACTCAATATTTACAATTGTTTTATAAAGTCTTGCATCACGCCCCGCGACTACACCTTCAATAGATAACACTTCATCTTGCTCTGTTGGCGGAGAAAGCCCTGTAATATCTTTAACATGTCCGTCGTTGAAATACTTAAGCCCACGATTAACCGTCGTTGTTGTAAATTCATCTTCAAGATATTTTGGATTTATATCTAAAAGAGTTAAAAGCTTCTTGTCTTTTTTATTCATGTTTTTTTGAATCAGTGTTTTTAATATTTGAATATAGGATCATAGTCTAAACAAGTTAAACATCAATCGTTCATTTAATTAGTTATGCCTAACTGATAAAAAACCTTACTCAATAGTATTCAAAATTAAACATTAGTAATAATGATATACAGGCATATAAACACGCTAGCCTGATATCATTAATCAAGGCATAATCTCTTAACAAGCGGGAGTGGGCTGGTTTTACACACTAAGGAATCTACATGGACTTATTTCATGCATACTCCTAAACTCATCGACCAGTAACTCTATTATTTTCATCTTATTAAAGACCAAAAATGATCCATAATAAAAAACACGGTTTATCTAAGACAAGACATTTTCTTATTGGTAGTGCGTTTGCTCTTGCTATAAGCATGGCGTCTCCTAGTTATACCGCAGACGCTGCTCGATTAAATTTAAAAGATGCAGATATAAAAATACTGATTGATATGGTCTCACGTATCACTCATAAAACTTTTATTGTTGATCCAAGAGTAAATGGTAAAGTAACCATTCTTATGCCAAGTGAAATTGACGATAATGAGGTTTATGAGGTCTTTTTATCAGTACTTCAAGTACATAATTTCTCAGCTATCCCTACAGGAAAAGTAATAAAAATTGTTCCTTCAAATCAGGCCAAGCAACTTCCTGTACCTGTTATTGAGACAACTAATGATCTAAAAGAAAAAAAACCTGATGATCTCATCACCCGTGTTATTCGTGTAGAACATGTTCCTGCTTCTATGTTAGTACCAATTTTACGCCCTCTTGTACCTAGCACAGGTCAGTTACAAGCTTACGCACCGAGTAATACAATTGTTATTTCTGATCGTGCAGCTAATATCAAGCGTTTGGTTAAAGTTATCCGAAAGATGGATAGGGCGGATGATGAACAAATGGAAGTTGTTCCCCTAAAGTATGCATCTGCGAAAGAATTAGCAAAAACGATTCAGACACTTAACCGAACAAATTCAAAAATAGGCTTGCCTGGAAAAGCAAAAATATCCGCTGATATTCGTACCAATAGTTTATTACTCGGTGGTGATAAATCTATCCGCCAAGAGATGCGTAAAATTATTCGTCAGCTCGATACACCTAAAAAAGCACTAGAGGTCATCCCTTTAAGATATGCCGTTGCTCAAGATTTAGCACAAACCATTAAAGATATTCAAAGTACCACTGCCACATCTAAAGGTGTTGTCAGTCGTAAACCGATTATTTCTGTTGATAAACGAACCAATAGCTTATTACTTGGTGGTGACGCAGGAACTCGCCAACAGATCAAACGTATTATTGCAAACTTAGACACACCAAAAAAAGTAGAAGAGAAAACACGTGTTGTCTATTTACGCTACGCAAAAGCAAGCGATATAGCTAAAGTTTTAACAGGTGTGTCTAAAACACAAAAAAATAGCAAGGCAACCGCTAAGGGTGCAGCAGGAACAACTAAAGCAGATATTGATATTCAAGCAGATGATGCAACTAATTCACTTATTATTACCGCAGACAAGGCAGCACATATAAATTTGGCAAAAGTTATTCGTCGTCTTGATGTACGCCGAGCACAGGTGATGGTTGAAGTCATAATTGCAGAGGTTTCTGAAAACCTTTCTAAAGAAATCGGTGTTCAATTAGCCGTTGGTGGGTCAAAAGGCACTGCACCTATTGGTATTACGGGCTATCCTGGTAGTAAAGTCTCTCTTGCATCCATCGCCAATGGTGGAGTACCTACTGCGGCAGGTATTGTGACAGGTATAGCAAATAATGCTGGCAGCTTTCGATTTGCTGCCTTAATGAATGCTTTAAGAGGTGATGCCGCAACCAACATTCTTTCTACACCTAATGTTATTGCGATGGACAATGAAGAGGCAACCTTTATTATTGGTAAAAATGTTCCTTTTATAACAGGCAGTTATACAGGGACAGGCTCTAACTCTAAAACACCATCCAACCCTTTCCAGACAATAGAAAGACAAGATGTCGGATTGACCTTAAAAATTAAACCACAAGTTAATGAAGGCAGTAGTATTGTCCTTAATATAGACCAAGAAATATCAAGTCTCGCAGCAAGCAATGAGAGCGCTTCTGATTTAATTACTAACAAACGCTCAATCAAAACAAAAGTTATTGTTGAAGACAATCAAATTATTGTACTCGGTGGACTAACCCAAGATGATTATACAACAACGACGCAGAAAGTACCCGTACTAGGCGACCTTCCTGTTGTTGGCAAGCTATTTCAAAATAATCGCACCACTAAAATAAAACAAAATCTCATGATCTTTATGCATCCTGTCATTATGCGCGATGTCTTAAATGCTACTGGTTATACACGAGAAAAATACAGCCAAATTCGTCGTGCCCAACAAAACAGCCGTGTCACTTCTCGTGGCTTATTAAAAAATAAAGCGGCAGCCTTTCCTCGTCAGATCAATAAATTAATCACAAATAAAATGACCCCTGCTCAAATTAAAGCTATGCGCTTAGCAGAGTGGAAGAAAAAGCATCCACAAAAAAATAAAGCACGACAACAAGTAAATCATAAAAGAAAAATGACGCCTGCCCAGATTAGGGCAATGCGATTGGCTCAGTGGAATAAAGCACATCCTAAAAAGGCTCGAAAAAATAAAGCGAAACCTATTCATTATCAGCCTGCCCGCCCTCAATATACAGCTCCGCCTGTACAGCAAGCTGAGCCACAAAGTGCTATCGACTTCGTTGATTCATTCTCCAATAATTAAGGTGAAATAATTAATGAATGCCGAAACACTTACCATCGACACTAATATTGAAGAAACTCAAGCCTTAGAGTCATCAGAAGATATTCTTGATTTCCCTTATGCTTTTGCTAAACGCAATGGAGTGGTGGTGACTGATTTTAGTGATGATACCTATACCGTTTCTTACAATGGTCGTCTTACTCCGCTTGTGGCAAGTGAAGCACAGCGCTTTTTAGGCAAAAAGATTTCTTTTACAGCCTTAGATAGCAATGATTTTAATCAGCTACTTGCTCGCCACTATGATCAAAGCGGTGATGGTGCACGTGCAATGATGGAAGATTTGGGTGACGAGCTTGATCTTAATGATGTTGCGGATTCTCTACCTGAGCCTGAAGACTTACTTGAGGCTGAAGATGACGCACCGATTATTCGTCTTATCAATGCGCTACTCACCCAGGCTATAAAAGAAAGTGCCTCAGATATTCATATTGAAACCTACGAAAACCGCATGACTGTGCGTATGCGAGTAGATGGTATTTTACGTGAGATACTAGAACCACCGCGTGCGCTAGCTCCTCTGGTTATCTCACGCATCAAAGTAATGGCAAAGTTAGATATTGCAGAAAAACGTGTGCCACAAGATGGTCGTATTTCTTTGAAGGTAGCAGGACGTTCGGTTGACGTTCGTGTATCTACTTTACCTTCAGGGCATAATGAACGTATTGTATTACGTTTATTAGATAAACAAGCAGGACGATTAAACCTTAAACATTTAGGCATGGATCCTACAACACATGATCGCCTATCTGCTTTAATAAAAAAGCCACATGGCATTATTCTTGTAACAGGACCTACGGGTTCAGGTAAAACAACCACTCTTTATGCGGCTCTAGCAGATCTTAATACCACCTCGCGCAACATTATGACCGTAGAAGACCCTATTGAATATTATATTGATGGTATAGGACAAACTCAGGTTAATAATAAAGTTGATATGAGTTTCTCTCGTGGCTTACGTGCTATTTTACGTCAAGATCCTGATGTTGTCATGATTGGGGAAATACGCGACAAAGAAACCGCAGAAATCGCGGTACAAGCCTCCTTAACAGGTCACTTGGTATTTTCCACATTACATACCAATACAGCCGTTGGTGCTGTTACACGTTTACGCGACATGGGGGTAGAACCTTATTTACTTTCATCTAGTTTAATCGGTGTTGTATCGCAACGTCTAGTTCGTTTACTGTGTGAGCACTGCAAAATACCTTATCAAGCTAACCATAAAGAGTGTGAAACTTTAGGTATTGATAGTAACAATAACCCTCCCACACTTTATCATCCTAAAGGCTGCCCCCAATGCAACCATCTAGGTTATAGTGGGCGAAATGGCATCTATGAGTTTGTTGAAGTCGATGATCAGTGCCGTAATATGATCCATAATGATGAAAGTGAAATTGATATTGAACGTTATGTACATAAATCAATCCCTTCACTACGCCAAGATGGCGCGCGCCTTGTGCTTGAAGGCAAAACCTCTCTTGAAGAAGTACTTCGCGTGACCCGTGAAGATGCAAAAATATAAAGCACTATGCCAGCATTTGAATATACGGCACTTAATGCCAGTGGAGAAGAAGAAAGCGGTATACTTGAGGCGGATAATGCCAGACAAGTACGCCAAACATTGCGTGATGGAAAGCTCACCCCGCTTAAAGTAGAACAAATAGAGAAAGGTGATTCCAAAAACGACTCTAAAGTAAAACGGGCAGGTAAAGTCAACCCTGCTGAATTAGCCTTATTTACACGCCAGCTCGCTACTCTAATGCAATCAGGCTCTCCTTTAGAAGAAGCACTAGCAATCACCGCCAAACAGTCAGAGAAAAAAAATCTTCGTCACATTATCTCAGCAGTACGTTCACGTGTTATTGAAGGGCATTCTCTAGCGGGTGGGCTACAAATGTTTCCCTCTGTTTTCCCCCATATGTACCGTGCTACTGTTGCTGCGGGCGAGCAATCAGGGCATATTGATGCTGTTTTAGAACGCTTGGCTGATTACACTGAAGACCGCCAGGTACTACAACAAAAAATATCAACGGCTTTAGTTTATCCTGTTATTTTAACCATTTTGTCGATAGCCATTGTGGCAGGTTTACTTGGCTTTATCGTCCCGCAAATTGTTGCGGTATTTGAAAATATGGGACAAGAACTCCCCGTAATGACGCGTATGATTATTGCCATGAGTGATTTTATTATCGCCTATGGACTACATATCCTTGCCTTTATTATTGCCCTTGTGATTATTTTCAAAAGGATGGTAAAGATCCCAAAGTGGGAATATCGTTATCATCGTTTTTTACTGCGTATACCTGGCATCAAAAAAATGGTTCGCGGTCTTAATACGGCGAGATTTGCGCGTACTTTGAGTATTTTAGCTTCTAGTGGCGTACCTATTTTAGATGCAATGGGCATCTCTGCACAGGTCATACAAAATATCCCGATGCGCCAAGCGGTAGAGGATGCAACCATAAAAGTACGCGAAGGAAAAGCCATCTACAAATCATTAGAACAATCTGGCTATTTCCCCCCCATGACAATTTACTTAATTGCAAGTGGTGAAAACAGTGGAACACTAGATGATATGCTCGAAAGAGCCGCTGTTCAGCAAGAACGTGAAACAGATAGTATGATGACAGGAATGCTTAGCCTGTTTGAACCTATGTTGATTCTTATAATGGGTGGCGTAGTCATGACGATAGTACTTTCAATACTTCTCCCTATCTTGAATCTAAATCAATTAGTAAAATAATGATATACAGGCTGCTTAAAAGCCTTCCCTACTTTTTAACACAATTATTGTGTAAAAAATCGGGAAAGCTTAAGGAACATATCAAACAACACTAAGACGGATTTTCAAAGAAAATATATGAAGTTGAATAATCACTAAACTCAAAATAAACCTTCTTCTCACCTTTATCTGCTTTACCATTTAAGTTGGTATCTAAAATGCCATAACCATAACGATAAGGACGGTCTGCATCATTGCTCGTACCTACCGCTGTCGAAAGTTTATCAACTTTCATAAAACGTCTAACCAACTTATTCCCTGCATATACCTCCAGCACACCATCCGTTCCTGTCCAGTTATTAATAGCTCTACCAAATTTATTTTGTGTTTCTTGTGTACAAGCAACCGATAAACCTGCAATAGTAGCAATTAAAAGCAAATTCCGAATTTTCATAATTTTCCCTTTTATAGTGAAGCCTTTATACGAAAGAGAGGCTAATCAAATGATTATATTTTGATACTCATCCCTCTTTCATACCCAAATATACCCATATGGATACCGATATAGATAACAATTTAAAAAACCACAAAAATAATAACATACTTTTTTATATACATGACCCTATGTGCAGTTGGTGTTGGGCTTTTAATCCTGCTTGGAAAGAAATACAAAAGCAATTACCTAGTAATATTCAGGTATCTTATCTACTTGGCGGACTAGCACCTGACTCCAATGAGCTTATGTCAAGTGCTATGCAGCAACAAATTAGCGAATATTGGAAACTGATCCAACAACGTGTTCCAAACACTGAATTTAATTTTGATTTTTGGAAACTAAATCAAGCACGTCGCTCAACCTACCCAGCCTGTCGAGCCGTGATTGCAGCACGATACCAGCATGCAGAAAAAGCAATGATATTAGCTATTCAAGAAGCCTATTATCGACATGCTAAAAATCCTTCTGATGACTCCATTTTAATTGAGCTAGCAAAAAATATTGGACTTAATACTGCTAAATTTTCTGCACAACTCAATCATGAAACAACAAAACAGCAGTTACTAAGCGAAATTAAATACAGCCAGCAACTCGGCGCTCAAGGGTTTCCTAGTCTCATTTTGCGAAACAATAAAAATAATCATTTCATTCCAATCGATTACAATCATGCTGATGCTGTGCTAAAGAATATTCATCACATAATAACCACGAGAAATTAATAAGTTAAACAATTGCACTTAAATCATCCACTGCCTCAGACCATTGCTTTGTATCTAATAATGCTGATCTATTCATAAAGGGTTTGCCTTTCATTCTATTTAAACGCTGCACCGACTCATCACTTTGTTTAATTTTAGCCTTATCAATCACTTCAATTGCACCTTTGCGATTATTGCACACCAATATCATATCGCACCCTGCTTCTATTGCTGCCTCTGCGCGCTCAGTAAATCCTCCTACAACAGAAGCGCCTTCCATACTCAAATCATCACTAAAAATCACACCATCAAAGGATAGTTTTTTGCGAAGAATATTTTGCAACCAAACAGATGAAAAGCCAGCGGGATGAGCATCAACTGCAGAATAAATAACATGGGCAGGCATTATTGCATCCAACCCTTGCTTTATTAAGGTTGCAAATGGAATAATATCCTCATGCCAAATATCATCAAATGATCTATCATCTATGGGGATATCAATATGCGAATCGGCAACAACAGCCCCATGACCAGGAAAGTGCTTAC
>JALVDG010000148.1 GCA_027009095.1 Thiotrichaceae bacterium | reverse complement strand
GCTTGTCAAATGACAGTAGACCTTTTTGAAATGGATACCAATGAATTTATTGATGACGTTCAATACGTTGGCGCAGCATCGTTCTTCGAATTTGCAGGCGACTCTGATATCTGTCTCTATATATAGATTGTTACAAAATAATTTGTGTTGATAAAGAAGGCCGAGTAGTAAAATGCTCGGCTTTTCTACTGACAAATAAAAGAATAGTGATCTAACCCGCCTGTGAGGTTAGGGCAACCACACTTAAATTAGTGGCTTGCAAAATCAACTACTTACAATTCACATAATTTTAAAATTCGTGAATTATATTTATTCGCAAAATTGCGAACCTTGTAACTTGCTGATTTTAAAATGTTCATTAAAGTCAACTAAATTTAAGTGCGATTGCCCTACCTGTGAGGTAAATATCTCTTGCTGATATAGAGGTAATTAGTGTAGAATCACGCGGTTTTCGGCTAGCTGAAAATATAATCTCTATAATGGAGAAAGGTAAATAATTTCAGCAGGCTTGCTAGTGTAAGAATATATTTGGAGAATGGTCATGGCTCGTGTATGCCAAGTAACAGGTAAGCGTCCTGTAGTAGGAAATAATGTATCACACGCTAAGAACAGGACTAAACGTCGTTTTTTACCAAACCTTCACACTCATCGTTTTTGGGTTGAGAGCGAGAACCGCTGGGTAAAACTACGTCTTACCGCTAAAGGTATGCGTATTATCGATAAGAAAGGTATTGATACCGTCTTAGCTGATATACGTAAGCGTGGTGAAAAAGTATAATGATCGACCGATTGGTCTCAAGGAGTTATCATGCGTGATAAAATAAAATTAGTATCAAGTGCTGGTACTGGGTACTACTATACAACAACTAAGAACAAACGTACTATGACTGAAAAGTTAGAACTTAAAAAGTACGATCCTGTTGTTCGTAAGCATGTCATTTTTAAAGAAGCAAAAATCAAATAATACTGATTTATCTAGCACATCAACCAGTTCAAAGTGTTTACCTAGTTGTCCTGTCTGTCTTCGTGCCTAGGCGCACGTAGCAGAGAGCGGTTGTCCCTTCACGAAAAGTATAACAACTAATGGTAGAGGGACAGGAAAAATATCTAACGCAGACACTTTAGAGTGGTCGATGTACTTAGTACTTTAAGAGTTAAAGATCCTATCTATATGATGGGATTTTTTTTGCCTGTTATCCAACAAGCAATCGCAGAGAATAAATAAAACTAAGTAACTGCTGAGTAGTTACAATTAACTTCATGAATTGTTTATTTTTTCATAGAAATTATATGCATCAAATTATTATTCAGGAAAATACACTCAACCCTTGGCAAGCTATTGCTAATTACGAAAGAGAAAGTATGGAAGGAAAAAGTCACTATGGTGCTACGGCAACGTTTGTAGGCACAATGCGTGATTTTAATGAAGGGGATGATGTGGATAGATTGTTTTTAGAGCATCATCCTATGATGACAGAGGAAAAACTATCAGAAATTATTGCATCTGCGAATAAAAAGTGGTCTTTACTTAATACACTAATTATTCATCGGGTGGGATATATTTATCCCGCAGACACTATTGTTTTAGTTGCGGTATGGTCATCTCATCGTAAAGATGCTTTTGAAGCTTGTCGCTTTTTAATGGAAGAGCTGAAAAGCCAAGTGCCATTTTGGAAGAAGGAGAGACTTGTTGATGGAAGCGAGCGGTGGGTCGAGAAAAATACAAAGGGTTATTAGTAATTCACCACAAAAAACCCCAATATAAAATTGGAGTTTTTTTATTTTTGAAAAAGTATTTTTTTATTTTACAGCAACCCATTGACCTTGTGCATTGCGACAAGATCGACCTTGTACCTGCATAGGTTGCCCTGTACGCTTATCTCTTACATCTAATATATAATCTCTGCACTGGCTACGCTGACCATTTACATTAGCTTCATAGCTATTTATTGGCGTAAAGCTATATTCAGAGTTAGTTTCATTATTATCCCAGCTTACTTTTTGGTAATTAGGTGCATTATCTAGTGTATCTGACACTTTTCGTTGATCATAAGCATTCATATTACGACCCATTTGTCCACCAATATAACCGCCTAAAACAGTGCCTACAATTGTCATTACTGTACGTCCATCACCCTTGCCAAATTGATGTCCGATTACTCCGCCGACAACTGAACCAACAACGGTATTAAGTTGCTCATTGCTCATTGCAGATCCGCCTCCACAGCCTGCTAAAACGAGTGTTGAAGAGAGAGTCGCAACCATAAGTGATTTTGAAAATAGCGTTTTCATAGTAAATACCTATTTGTATTTTTTGTTATTGAATGAAATTTTATGTATATAGAACCCGAATCCATGACTTTACTACGGCACAGTGAAGTCACAGATTCAAGTAGAAATAAACACAGCAAAAAGTAGACTTGGAAGCTTAGAATTAGTTCCAGAGTTGTTGTTTGTTAGTTTCGAGTGCAGTTATTTCCCGCATTGCATAATAGCTCATAGCTAATCGTTTCAGCATGATGTGCTACGCGGTCAACGCTAACTTTTGTTCCCCATAACTCCACAAGATCGCCCACTTTTGCTGAAATATTATGTAGGCTAATTGCAATCATGTCCATTGATACACGACCTACAGTATAGGCTTCTTGCCTATTAATATTGACGGGGGTGCCTGTTTCTGCATGACGAGGGTAACCATCAGCATAACCACAAGCGACAATACCCACTTGCATATCATGAGGACACAGGAAGCTAGCACCATAGCCAATAGGTTCGCCTTTTTTAAATTGATGAATTGCTATTAGTGGGGCACTGAGTGTCATAGCAGCTTGTAAATTATATTTATTTTGATCTTTTTTTTGATGCCTAAAAGGCGACGACCCATAAAGCATAATGCCAGGGCGTATCCACTGAGAGTGACTGGCAGACCAAGCCAAAATACCAGCAGAATTAGCAATACTTTTAGGTGCAGATAGTTGAGCACTGCACTGTTTAAAAGTCTCTAGCTGAATATTGGTATAGTTATTTTCTAGCTCATCCGCACAGGATAAATGCGTCATTAGCCAAATATCAGGATCAATATTAGGATGATTTTGTAAGAGCGTATAAAGTGAGTGAGTGTCTTGAGGCTTAATACCAAGCCGATGCATGCCAGTATCGATTTTTAGCGCAACCTTTATTGGCTGAATTTGGATTTGATCAAAAAAAGCTAATTGATCTTTGCTATGGATCACAAGGCGTAAATCTAGTTTGCTAGCAATCAATAAATCACTTTGATTTTGATGACCTTGCAGTACAAGAATCGGGTGTTGAGTACCTGATTCTCGCAGTGTTTGTGCCTCTGGAATACAGGATACAGCGTAACCATCCGCATCGGTTAAAATATTAGCAACTTCAAGCATGCCATGTCCATAAGCATTGGCTTTAATAACGGCTAATGCTTTTGCGTGTGGTGCTGCGAGTTTAGCTTGTTGTAAATTATGTCGTAAGGCTTGAGGATGAATAGTTACCCGTGCAGAGCGTCTCATTTAGTCACCGTTAAAATCAGGGGAATAAACATCTGGGGCGTAGTTATCAAAGCGAGTAAATTTGCCTGTAAAGGTGAGTCTTACCGTCCCTATGGGACCATTTCTTTGTTTACCAATAATAACTTCTGCTATGCCTTTGTCGGGACTATCTTCGTTGTAGACTTCGTCACGATAAATAAAAATAATAATATCGGCATCCTGCTCAATTGCCCCTGACTCTCGTAAATCTGACATAATAGGTCGTTTATTAGGGCGTTGCTCTAAACTACGATTAAGCTGAGAGAGAGCAATAACAGGGCATTCCAGTTCTTTGGCTAATGCTTTTAGGGCACGCGAAATTTCTGAAATCTCGCTGGCTCGGTTATCCCCCTTTTCTCCAGAACGCATTAATTGTATATAGTCGATGACAACTAATCCTACACCACCGTGTTCGCGTGCAAGTCGTCGTGTTTTAGCGCGAATATCAGTAGGGGAAAGTGCTGCAGAGTCATCGATAAAAAGTTTAGTTTGTGAAAATGCTTTAACTGACATGCCAATGCGCGGCCAATCTTCCTCACGAATTTTACCTGTACGAATATCAGATAAGGGTACCCGTCCATTAGAGGCGAACATTCTTAAGATAAGTTGTTCAGCAGGCATCTCCATACTGAAAATAGCGACAGTTCCTTTGTTTAGGGCGACATATTCGGCGATATTCATGGAAAAAGTAGTTTTTCCCATGGCAGGTCGTCCAGCAACAATCACCAGATCACCTGCTTGGAAGCCTGAGGTCATCTCATCTAACTCACTATAACCCGTTGCCTCTCCTGTGATGGTAGCATCAGATTTACTGAGCTCATCTATTTTACTTAATGCTTCGTTTAGGAGTTCTTTTATAGGCTTAAAAGCTTGTTGTCGATTACCTTGTTCGGCAATTTTAAATACTTTTTGTTCTGCTTCATCCAATAGTTCTTTGCTGGGACGTTCAGCAGAATTAAAGACAGAGTCTGCAATGCTTGTACCGACAGAAATAAGCTGTCGTAAAATAGATTTTTCACGCACAATATCGGCATAAGCACGAATATTTGCCGCACTTGGAGTATCTTTCGCGAGTGTGCCAAGATAAGCAAGCCCACCTGCATCCTCAAGATTATCGCGTTGCTTTAACCAGTTGGATAAGGTGATAACATCTAATGGAGTGTTTTCTTCCGCAAGTTCTGCAATAGAGCGAAAGATAAGACGATGATCAAAACGATAAAAATCTTCTTCACTGACTCTATCAGCAATTTTCTCCCATGCATTTTTATCCAACATTAAACCACCAAGAACAGATTGTTCTGCTTCAATGGAATGGGGCGGTACTTTTAGTGCTTCGATATTATCTTCTATCATAAGGCTATATTCTATCTGTAGAGGCGAGGATGAGAAATAGATATATTTTTGTAACTACTCAGCTTGCATAAGCTGAGCAGTTACATATTTTTTATTATTTTATCACTGAATTAGTGACTTTAATGCGGATAATAGGGGAGTAAGTTGTAGGTTTTAGTACGGGATTTTAAAAAATCTCAGCTTCACCCTTAGGTTTAGTGAGCACTACTGTACTCAATTATGCTTTAGTATAAGCAGGTATTTTTTAAACCCATGATGAATCAATAGCTTATTCGCTGTACCGTGCGAAGTCACAGATTCAGGTTTAAAGTCGAATTAAGCTTGTACTGTATCGGGTCGTACAATATCGAACCCTGCTTGATACCAACCAATAATACCTCCACGTAAATTAGTGGCTTCCAAGTTTGTATTTTGAGCTAAGTACATACAAGCCTGCGCTGAACGTGCACCACTGCGACAATAAAATACGATATTATCATCTTGTGAGAACTCATTAAGTTTCATAGGAAGAGTATGCAAAGGAACAAATTCAGCTCCTTCGATAATTCCTTGTGCAAATTCTGCCTGAGAGCGTACATCAATTAGACGAATTTTGTTCTCAGTATCATTATCGATCATTTCTTTTAAGCCTGCGGCATCCGTCTCGCGAACTCCAAACATAAGTATATTACCCCTTGTAAATTAGAACATATTAATAATCTAATATATAGGCGAGAATTAATAATGTCAACAATTATAAAAAATATTTATAAGTTATAAAGTATAGTATTATTAGGATAACATTCAGCTCTTTTTTATTCTTTACATCCCAAACTATGCTGTATCAAACAGGTAAAATAGAGTTTGCCAGATTATTTTCTGGCTCGCTGTATTCGTCAATATAACGTGGTTGGAGTGCTAGCTTTGACAAAAAATCACGACAAAGAAATCTATATGTAATCTGAAATCAAAAAAAACTATCATTACGGACAATTTTTAGGAGGTAAAAATATGAATGATTCTTATACTGTTTATGAGTATATAATAATCATTAATACAAGTTACACACAATAGTTGCTTAGCCTGTGGATAAGTCTGTGTGTAAAATGAGTATAGGGGGCATAAGTAACTGTCTTTATTGATAATTTACAAGTCAGGAAAAACAGCCGGAAACAATTAAAATACCTTTTATATCAATAAGTTAAAGATGACATGCATTAAAGTCACTTAAAAAACACTGTTAATAAACACTAAGGGAAAAGTGTTGTGTATAAACAGTCTTAAAACATCTAGATATAGCGCCCTGACTGATAATTAATCAGATAGGGCGGCAGATTCTACCGACAAACGGTATAAATGAAAAGCACTTTATAACTCTTTTATTGCAGTAATTAATTCACTGACGGCAGTAGCACCATCGCCATATAGCATATTTGTTTTTTCGGCAAAGAATAGTTGATTTTCAATTCCTGTGAACCCTGTTCCTTTACCACGTTTAATAACAATCGTATTTTTAGAGGCGTCTGCATTTAAAATAGGCATACCATAAATTGGACTATTAGTGTCAGTACGTGCAGCTGGATTTACAACATCATTTGCGCCAATAACAAGAGTAACATCTGTTGTCTCAAACTCTTCATTTATCTCGTCTAAGTCATAAATAATATCGTAAGGCACGCCAGCTTCTGCAAGCAGTACATTCATGTGTCCCGGCATACGACCTGCAACAGGGTGAATGGCAAATTTTACGGTGACGCCGCGCTCTTGGAGCAGTTTAGTCATTTCCCACACTTTATGTTGTGCTTGCGCAACCGCCATTCCATAACCAGGAACAATAATAACTTTCTCAGCAAATGCCATCATAACAGCAACATCATTGGCATCGATTTCTTTCATCGACCCTGTTGCTGCTTCTATTTTGCCGTCACCACCATCGCCAAAGTTACTGAACAAGACATTTGTAATCGGACGATTCATTGCCTTTGCCATGAGCTGAGTCAACATAGTACCTGCCGACCCTACCACGATGCCCGCGATCATCATTGCAGGATTACCTATAACGTAACCTTCAAAACCAACCGCTAATCCTGTAAAAGCATTGTATAGCGAGATAACTACTGGCATATCTGCACCACCAATGGGTATTGTCATTAATACGCCAAAGATAAGCGCTAATATGAAGAATATTGATAATATTCCCATACCATAAGCTGTACCACTAAACGTGATATAAAAACCAATGATTAAAGTGACCAGAAAGACAAAGAGATTAACCCACTGCTGGTTCGGAAAGCGATAGGTTTTCCACATTAAGCCTTGCAACTTGGCAAAGGCAATCATCGAGCCAGACAGTGCAATTGTACCGATTAAAGCACCAAAAACGGCAAGGACTTGTAGTGTGATACTTATCTCTTTTTCTTGCATTAAGATAACTGCTGCAATCGCTGCTGCTGCACCGCCACCCATGCCGTTGTATAAGGCAATCATTTGTGGCATATCGGTCATTTTGACTCTTTTAGCAGTTACCCATGCGATTGCACCACCAATAAGGATAGCTAAACTCATCCACACGTAATTATGATGAATATCTTTGTGGAAGTAGGTAATAATGGTTGCTAACACCATACCCACTCCTGCCCAAACAATACCGCGACGTGCTGTTACGGGCGAACTCATCCGCTTTAAGCCAAAGATAAAGAGAATTGCAGCAATAAAATAAGAGCCATCGACAATAAAATCCATTACTTCTTACCTCCACTGCTTTTAAACATCTCAAGCATACGTTCGGTAACGACATAGCCACCGACTGCATTTCCAGCTGCTAACAACACCGCAATAAAACCGACCAAGGTTTGCATATCGGTTTCGGCATGACCCATTGCCACCATTGCACCAACTAACACGATACCGTGAACAAAGTTAGAACCAGACATTAATGGTGTATGCAAAATAACAGGTACTTTTGAGATAATTTCATAACCTGTAAATGCAGCTAGCATAAAAATATAAAGCGCGACAAAACCTTCCATTATTTAGCTCCTTCTAGCAACTCTCTCGTTGGCTCGTGTGTAATTTTACCTGCATGAGTCAATAACGCACCTGCGATGATTTCATCTTCAAAATCGGGGGTAAACTCACCCTCATCATTAAACATGGGGGTGATAAAATTTAATAAATTCTTGGCATACATCTCACTGGCATGAACGGCGACTTGGCTAGGCACATTTAATGGTGCATGTATAATGACACCATTATTTGTTGTGATGGTTTTACCTGGCTGAGTAAGCGTACAGTTACCACCACCTTCTGCGGCTAAATCAACAATAACAGCGCCCGATTTCATGACATCAATAGTCGTTTCGGGGATAATTTTAGGTGCTGGACGACCAGGAATAGCGGCTGTGGTAATTAATACATCAGCCTGTGCGATATAAGAAGCGAGTTCTTCTTGTTGCTGTGTCTTTTCATCATCGGTTAATTCACGTGCATAACCACCTTCTCCTGCGGCGGATATTTTTAGCTCAATGGCTTTTGCGCCTAATGATTGGATTTGCTCGACGGTTTCAGGGCGAACATCATAAGCCTCAACCATTGCACCTAAACGCTTTGCCGTCGCTATGGCTTGTAAGCCTGCAACACCTGCTCCGATAACGATCACTTTAGAGGGACGAATAGTGCCTGCCGCAGTAGTTAGCATCGGGAAGAATCGAGCCGAAAGGTCAGACCCCATAATTGCCGCTTTATAACCTGCAACCGCCGCTTGCGATGATAAAACATCCATCGACTGAGCACGCGAGATACGCGGTATTAACTCCATCGCATAACTGGTAATATTTTTTTCTTGCAACTTCTTTACTAGCTCAAGATTATTATGCGGCTGGATGGTTGCAATTAAGGTACTACCTTCTTTCATCGCATCGACATCATCAATACTTGGTGCTTGCACTCTAAAGATAATATCCGCACCGCTTATCAACTCTTTACTAGAGTCAATGATTTTAGCCTTCTTAAACTGATCATCCGTAATAAAAGCAGCTGCCCCAGCTCCTGCCTCAACACATACCTCAGCACCTAATTTATTTAGCTTTGTAATAACGCTAGGCTCCATCGCCACGCGACGTTCGCCTTCAGCCGTTTCTTTAGGAACCCCTATTATCATTGGCATATTTTTATTTCTCCGTAGCTCAGGACGTTAGTAATTTTCCAACCCCTGTTTTAAGCTATAAACTAGTGCAACCGTTAATGTATTTATAAGGGACGTGTGTGTTCCTTAAGTAGTGTACACTAGGCAAAATTTTGATAGCCGCCTACTCTAACAGAGCCTTTAGGAAAAGGGGAGTATTTCACTAGAGATAGGAGAAATATCATCAGCTATTGATTACTTTTTTCTGTACTAGAAAAAATACCTTAATCAAGTCAAATAAGGAAAGTTTATATCATGCTAAAAATAGGCTTAACAGGTGGTATTGGCTGTGGAAAAAGCACTGTCACTACTGTATTCCACGAAAAAGGAATCACTATTATTGATGCTGATAAAATTGCTCGTGAGTTAGTTGAGTCTGACCCACACATCCTTGATCAAATTAGCGAATCTTTTGGGCACAATATACTTAGTAAAGATGGTTTGCTTAATCGGGGAGAGCTAAAAAAACAAATTTTTTCAGATAATAAGAAGTTAAAACAGCTCGAAAAAATACTACATCCTAGAATACAATCAGAAATAAAATTGGCGATACAGGAACAAGTCGATAAAGATATTGGCTCTTCCGATTATATTATCGTTGATATTCCACTTTTAATTGAAAAAAACTACCAACCGTTATTTGATGAGATCGTAGTGGTAGATTGCACTGTTGAGCAACAAATAAAAAGAGTGCAACAGCGTGATGATATTGATTTAAAAACGATACAAGCCATTATCGATAAACAAGTCAGTAGAGAGAAAAGACTAAAGCATGCTTCCTTTATTTTGGATAATAGCGGTACAAAAGAACAATTAATAGAACAAATAAATTTATTACACACGCACTTTATTGACTTATCCCGATAAAAAGTTCTGCTATACTGCATGACTTTTTTAAGAAGTTAGGAAGTACCTCTACGCATTTTCTCATGCTTTATCGGTACCCCGCTCAAAATACAAACCAATAGAAACAAGAAATTTGAGGATAGCAAAGACCACTACTCCTAAAATTTTCATCCCACCCCTGATTAACAAGGAAACGTTGCTATGGCGGTTTATGAACAACCACTTAATGAAAAAATTCGCCTATTTTTACGCTTGGAACATTTAATCCTACGTTTCAAAACACATTTAGAAGATCCTACACCTGTCAACTGTCAAGCAGCGATTATGGTGCTTCTAGAACTTTATAACCTATCGTCACGTTTAGATGTAAAAAATGCCGTTCTCAATGTACTCGACTGGCAAACACAAGCCGTTCGTCGTCTTTCTGACCTAGACGGTGTTGATGCTGATCGCTTACAAAAAGTATTGTCTCGTTTAGAAGAAAAAGGCAAGCAACTTTATAGCTTTAGAGGGCAATTAGGACAACATCTCAAACGCCATGCTTTTTTAAATTTATTACGACAACGAGCGGGTATAGCAGGTAGTATGAATGGTTTTGACGTACCGCTATTTAACTACTGGCTTTCACAAACAGAAGAACAATTAATCGCAGACCTAAATGAGTGGGTAGAACCATACACGATGGCTTATGATGCTATCGAAATAGTATTGCAATTAGTTCGTAATAGCCGTGATAGCGAAGAGGTCATCGCAGAGGCTGGCTTTTTCCAAGCAGGTTTAAATCCAAATCGTGAATATCAGTTATTACGAATTAAATTAAACGAAGGTGCTGATTATTACCCTGAAGTTAGTGCAGGTAAACAACGCTTTTCTGTACGCTTTGTAAAAGCGGGGGATTTAGCCGAGCGTGGAAGTCAAGAACTAGAAGATATTCCTTTTGCTCTTTCTTTGTGTAGCCTGTAGCACTTCCATCCCACATTGTTAATGTTAAGTGCCCGCGCAAAAATAATCTAACCATTTAGTCCCTGTTTTCTGATTTTTTCGTTATTACTTTGCTCACACAGCCCACTGTGCTCCCGTCGCAATGCCTTGAATATCAAAAAACAGGAGCTAAATGTTGTTAAATTAATTTTGTTTGGGTACTTACAGCTTCTTTATACTTTGAGGGGCTTGTTTTTTTATCATCACAGCAATTCTAAATGGCACTGTACTCTGTATCTTCCAGATGTGTTTCATGGAATGCACCCACAGCTTCAGCAACATCATCAGGATTATCAAAATAGGCGATATGAAATAGTGCCTCACCTTCATGTACCAGTGGTAAGTTTGATTTACCAATAATAATACCACTTTTAGGTGCTAAGATTTGCTCCCCCGAGTCCCCAAAAGGGTCGCTAACAATACCAAGTAAATCACCTTTGCTTATTTTTTCACCTAAAGGAATTAAGCTACGCAAAATACCACTTTGTGACGCTCGAACCCATGAACTAGAATTTGCAAGTAGTGGTTTATTATAAATGTCACAATGTTTGCCACCCGATAACATGCCAAGGTGACGCATTACATTGATAACACCTTTAACCCCAGCTCGAATCGCTATTTCATTAAAACGCAATGCTTCCCCTGCTTCATACAATAGTATAGGTATACCAAGATTAGACACCGCTTTACGCAAAGTACCATCAATAAGCTTAGCCGAGTTCATCACAACAGGCGCATTAAAGGCACAAGCCATTTTTCTTATATCCATACCGCCATTAGCACCTGTACTTAGACTTGCACGGATTTGCGGAAGATTTTCTCTAGCCGTTGCCCCTGTATGCAGATCAATCCCATGAGTACATTTAGATACAATTTCATTGATAAAAGTATGGGCAAGACGAGCCGCCATAGAGCCTGTTTCAGAACCTGGAAAAGAGCGATTTAGATCACGACGATCGGGAAGATAACGAGATTGTGAAATAAAGCCATAGACATTGACTACAGGGATAGCGATTAGTGTTCCTGCTATATTATCGACTTCTGACTCTGAATCAATTAAACGGCGGATAATTTCGACACCATTAATTTCATCACCATGAATAGCAGCACTAACAAATAAAATTGGTCCTGGTTTTTTACCATTGATAATATGCACTGGCATGGCAACTGATGTGTGCGTATAAAGTGGTGGTAACTCGATATCGATTGAGCGTCGCTCTCCTGATTTTATCTCAATACCACCTATATTAATTTTATTCCCCATTATAAATCCCCTTCGCTTTTAAAGAGTGAAGGGTGGGGGAAACACTAACGATAAATGCTTACCCTTGTATACTCTTTTAAGCGATTGTTAATTTGTCTTTATTTGTTTAAATTCTGGCTTAATTTTTTGTGTTTTTGGGTTTATTGTTTTTTCAAGGAAATCAATAATCATTCCTGCAATATCCTTGCCTGTTACCTTTTCAATTCCTTCTAAACCTGGTGATGAATTTACCTCCATCACCACAGGTCCATGATTTGCACGTAAAATATCGACCCCTGCAACATTCAACCCTAATATTTTCGCTGATCGAACCGCAGTAGAGCGTTCCTCGGGGGTAATTTTTATCAATCTTGAGGAGCCTCCTCGATGCAAATTAGAACGAAATTCACCATCTTTTGCT
>JALVDG010000147.1 GCA_027009095.1 Thiotrichaceae bacterium | reverse complement strand
AGGTAATGATCTCGCGGGGGGAAGTGCCTTAATGAATTTAATTATTAAAAATCTCTATGGCATACGTTATTTTAATGAAATGGATTCCCCGATGCATTTCGTGTCGTCATTAAAGCGTAAGTTTGCCGAAATACGTGGGGCGAGACATTTATTTCCTTATTTGGCACAACATAATGGCGAGGAATTTAAACGCTGGATTGCCATGCATGCACCTTTATTGTCAGCAGGTGATGATGTGTATGGTATTCGCTCTGCTTCGGCGACTTTATTTGGTAAACGTCCTGATGAGTTAAGTGATGCTGAGCAAGCTGTTTTAGCGGCGGCTTATCATCGTGGGGTGAGGTTTCAACCCTTATCGGCTGATGAAAAACCAGAGCTTCGTGAGGCACGTTTACGTCGATGGGAGAAGTTGATTCAAAAGGCTAAAAAAGGGGTTGAAAATGCCTACCGCTTGAAAAATCCAGAAAAAATGGCATCAATACTCGCTGGGCTTGATCGCATGAAAACACCGCAGATGCCTAAAGTCCCTGTTAGTTTGTCTCGTATATTGGCTTCCTTGCCTTTTGGGGAGCGGCAACAGTATGGTAATTTAAAGCAACGTGCTGATTTGTTAGTTAGTAGTTTAAAGCCACGCATTATCCAAAAACTAACACAGGAAGATGCTTTATTGTCGGCGAATGAGGTGATAACGGATATTAATATCAGCTTGCCTGTGGGTGTTAATTATGAATTTAAGGAGCGTTTGAATAAAACCTTTGCTCAGATTCGGCGTGATTGCCCTTCTTGTTACAACAAGGCACTGGGTTTGCCTGTTAATGATGAAAGCAATGGTGCTTTAGTTCGAGTAGTCGTGACGGATGAGAAAGGCGGAATAGTGCGTTATTACCGTCGCGGATTCCCACAACGTCGTCCAATTGCGAGCATTAGTAAAATTGCCGCTGCGGTATTGCTGGCAAGTGTGGGTATTAAAGGGAATGAGCGTTTTTGTAATAAAGCTTTTGCGGGTAGAAAAAATGCTTCTGGAGCGGAGCAAAAAGGGGTTGCTCAGTGTGATACACCTAAAATTAAAGGGCATTCTTATAGCTTTATCGAAACGATTGCCCAATCTAAAAATTTACCGCTTTACCATGTGTTATTAAACAACAAACCATTCTCTTCAGAAAACGTTTTACAGTTGTATAAAGCCTTTGGTTTAAACGACAGTAAAACCTTAAAGGGAGAGAAGCCACGACTAAACCAATTAGCGTTTGAACTTGCTTTTGGGCTGGCAGAAGCAAGCCCTGCACAAGTTCATAACATTATGCAAACGCTGACTCAGCAACTTTATGCGCCTGTTTATAATAGTGCGCCTCATGTGGTGCAATCATTACGCATTAGTGAGTTTAAGGAGGGAATGCAAAGAGCGGTTGTACGCAAAAAATATTTAAAATACCCAAGCCAACTAAAAGGCATAAAAGCTTATTTAGCAAACGACGAAGTAAAACAGGTGCTAAAACGTGTATTAGCTTCTCCTGTTAATAATGACAACGGTACATTGCATCGTTTTAAACGTATTCGGGGTGCAAAATTTCTGATTGCTAAATCGGGGACTTCAGAAACTCCTTATGGCATCACCCGTGATAAATGGGCGACGGGTAGCTTTCGCTTACAGGGAAAAATCTATACTTTTTCTATCTTGGTCGGTACAGATGATCTAGAAAACGGCTTAGGCTCTCATGTGACGCATAATCGTGTTATGTATCCTATTATGCGTGAAATTGTCGCAAGTTTGAGGAGGTAATAATGCCTTTCTTAATTCAATATTCGTGTCTAGTCAGATTTTGTAGGGAATACTTGTACAGTCTCTATTTCTTTAAATTTAGAGAATTACTTGAGCGTTTTAATTAATATAAATAGTGCTAAGAATACTACCGCAATTATGATTGATAGTGTAATCTCAGCTTTCTTCACAATTCCCCATTTATACCTCATTTTCAGAGTTTAATATGACAGTTAAAACACGATTCGCTCCTAGTCCTACAGGCTATCTTCATATTGGTGGTGCACGTACCGCTTTGTACTCTTGGCTACATGCCCGTAAATTTGGTGGCACTTTCTTATTGCGTATTGAAGATACTGATCGTGAGCGTTCTACCCAAGCATCTGTCGATGCTATTTTAGAAGGAATGAATTGGTTAGGGCTTGATTATGACGAAGGGCCTATCTATCAAACAGATCGTTTTGAGCGTTACAAAGAAGTTATCCAGCAACTTATTGATCAGGGAGATGCCTACTACTGTTATTGTACACATGAAGAGCTAGATGAGATGCGTGAGCAACAAAGAGCGAATAAAGAAAAACCTCGTTATGATGGTCGTTGTCGTGAGCGTACAGAGCCTCGTGAAGGTGTGGAGCCTGTGGTACGTTTTCGTAATCCAACTGAAGGCGAGGTAGTTATTGATGATCTTATCAAAGGCAAAATTGTTATTGCTAATAAAGAATTAGATGATCTGATTATTGCTCGTTCTGATGGTGCTCCCACTTATAACTTAACCGTTGTTGTTGATGATTTAGATATGGGTATGACGCATGTAGTGCGTGGTGATGATCATATAAACAATACTCCACGTCAAATAAACATTATGACAGCTTTAGGTGCAGAGCCACCTAAATATGCTCATGCACCAATGATCTTAGGTGATGATGGTAAGCGTCTATCAAAGCGTCATGGTGCGGTAAGTGTGATGCAATATCGGGATGATGGCTTTTTACCCCAAGCGCTTATTAATTACTTAATTCGTCTTGGTTGGTCGCATGGAGATCAAGAAATATTTAGTCTTGAAGAAATGATTGAATTTTTTAAAGTGGAAGATGTTAATGGTGCAGCATCAACGTTTAATTCTGAGAAACTGCTTTGGTTAAATCAGCAATATATTAAAGAAATGCCTATTGAAGAATTAATGGAGCATCTTCAATGGCATTTAGATAATCAAAAGTTAGATATTAGCAATGGTCCTGATTTTGCGGCAGTGATTAATGCACAGCGTGATCGTGCAAAGACTTTGGTTGATCTGGTTAGCTCTAGCCGTTATTTCTATGAAGATTTTGAAGAATATGCTGAAGCAGCTGCAAAAAAGCAATTTAAAACAGCTACACCTGACATTATGCAGGCAGTGCATGATGAGCTAGAAACTTTACCTGATTGGCAACCAGAAGCGATTGATAAAGCAATTAAAGTAACGTGTGAAAAATTAGAGCTTAAACTAAACAAAGTTGGTCCACCACTGCGTGTAGCGGTGACAGGTACGGCAATGTCGCCTTCTTTAGATATAACGTTATACTTAGTTGGAAAAGAGCGTACCTTGGAGCGCTTGCTTAAGGCGATAGCATTTAATCGAGCGAAATATGCTTGATATATTGGATTTTCCATTAGTCTAAGAGAATTAGCTCTTCTATTCTAGTGCATCAATCACGTTATATTGCTCCCGCAGGGCGAGCCAGAAAGCGGTCATCCACGTTGTTGCACTTTTTTTGAAGGGAATAACCATTCACTGCAAAGTGCGCCTAGTGGCTAACCGCTTTCTGACTCGCTGTATCCGTCAATATAACGTAGTTGATGTACTAGCGTGTT
>JALVDG010000146.1 GCA_027009095.1 Thiotrichaceae bacterium | reverse complement strand
AATTTGAAGAAGCAGCACAAATACGTGATCAAGTAAGTGAATTACGCAAAAAGGCGTTTATAGAATCGTAAGAAAGAGTCTGTATTATTAGCTGATGTTACGCACTCATTCTTTAAAAGATCAGTGAAGGTTTTTGTAGCCCTTTTGAGTTTAGGTTCTTTTGCTCTATTCCGTAACAGGGCTACGACTTACTTTACTTGTTCCTCTAGCAAACGAACAAATGCTCCTGTCTGCCCATTTATAATTAAAAAACTAGCCTGTTGTGAAAGCAATGGGATTGCAATAAATCGTTTATTGCCACTTTGTACTAATGCTCGTGATTGTTGATGATTAGCAGGATAAGCTGCTATTTTTTGTACCTTACCATTGCGTACATTGATCATCATCGGAT
Organism: Thiotrichaceae bacterium; assembly: GCA_027009095.1. Classification (GTDB taxonomy): domain Bacteria; phylum Pseudomonadota; class Gammaproteobacteria; order Thiotrichales; family Thiotrichaceae; genus JAGLBW01. The sequence goes on along the minus strand of JALVDG010000146.1, from coordinate 3,231 downwards.
TTGATGTCTTACTTTTATAAATCACATATTGGCTGTTTGCATTAAATACTGCATCGGCATTGGCTACAATAGTGTCTTTAATCGTTTCTGTTTTTCTATCGAGCAAAGTGATTTTATTGGGAAATACTAAGAGAATATTTTGTCCATCTTGGCTAAATTGAAGGCGGTTTGAGGTGTTTTTTTGATTGTTATAGCGATGGTTTGGTAGAAAAATAGATTGTAGTTCTTTTTTTGCGTAAAGATCATAAATATACAAGGTAGATCCCATTTGTCCTTTATCATCTGCGCTATGTCGTGTATAGGCAAGTAAACGATTATTTTTACTAAAGGCTATCGCTTCTATAGGGTTTGGCAAAGCATAACGTGAAGCAGGTAATTCTACTTGGTTGATGATTTTTCCTGAACCTGTATGCATCATAAATAAGGTGATGTTATTTCCACGCTTATAAGGGATGGCGATTAAACTACCATTGGTATTTTGTGCCATTAAACGACGATTATAAATGGCTTGATAGCCACGCGGATGCGCCAAAGTACGCAAAACTTTCCCTGTACCATTATGTATAACCGACAGACCTTTTTTATCTAAATATAAAAGTTTAAAACCATCTGGCGTTGCTCCGATCATTAAAGCCTGTTTTGGGAGAGGCAGCTCTATTTTTCGTAATACTTTAGCCGTTCGGGTATCAATAGCGGTTAGCTGGCTTCCTTTTGGGTTGGTGTAAATAAGCTGTGACGTAGCACTATTAAAGGTAATATTGTCAGCATAAGACAAAGGAGTAGCGAATACGCTTCTGCTGAAACCCAAACATAGTAGCAGACTAATTATAGTGATTATTTTTATACCTAAACGCATTATAGCTACCATCATAAATATCTCTTTTAAAGCTGATAATAAATAACATCACCATACCCAAGGAATATCTAAAATGAAAGCTGTTATTTTATGTTCTCCTAAAGTCAGGGATTGAGTTTTACTCATAGAAGTAAACATATATTTTATTGTTTAAATAACAATCAATTATTAAGGGTTCATTCAGCAACTTTCACTTATTATTCTTCCCGTCTTCAGTGATAACCACTTAAATACGGGGTTTGTGGTAGTGGTTTCATTACTGAACGGGATCGTACTAATAAAAATAAGATTTCCGCCATTTATGACACTCAATGGTAGATATTTTGCCCGTTCATAATTGAAGACAGGGGTCTTTGCACAAAATCGGCCATGATTGGGGAGCTGGTTTGCTGGAGCAAGACTAGATGGTTTGGGTCTACGGGGGTATTTCCAAACCAATATAGAGCGAATGGCCAAGGTCATTCGCTTTTTTTTTTGTCTAAAAATAAGAGACTTTCAACAATCTCTTCTTATTATTTTTATATCTTCCCTGAATTTTAGATAAATTCCATTCTAAACTACGCAAAATAGTTATTTTTCTACTAGCCTTGTAAGGGAGTAAATGGATTTAAGATTTATCCTTTCATTTATCTCACTAATAAAATTCAAATGATAAAAAATAAGGAACATGAAAAGTTTTAAGGAAATTTTGATTAAGTCAATTGATTTAAGGATAAGGAACGTAGATAAAATAACTTCCCAAGCATCAGCAATAGTAATATTGCTGACAGTTTTAGCAAATTTATAACATGCTTTAAACATTTTATATATCTTCTTAAATCAAGCTTGATCTAAGCCCTAAACTAACAGGGAGAGTAGAAATGACTAGATTAGACCCCAATGAAATACAAGCGCAATTACAAGCCTTTGAGGATGACCCTATTACCGAAATGAATAGGCATCCTAAAAAAATCATCAAACAGAATAATATGGCTTTTGGTACTGCTTTTTCCAATGATGATATAAACGCCAAGCGTTATCTAGATGCTAGAGAAATTGTACGAAATAATATGCTAGAAATAGAAGACTCTGAAACAGGACGTGCAGCCTTTCAGGCTAATGATAATGCTACTGATCTTGTTGATGATTTTCAGTTTAACCACTTACAAGCTATGGAAGATGCTAATTTATTAAAAGCTAGCCTAGCGGAAAACCCTTGGTCTGATGACTATTGGGCAATTTACCAAGGAATTTTAGGAAACCGTTACAGTGATCCGCACTATCCCTCTTCTAGTAGCTGGAAGGAAAATAAAGATTATATTGATAGCAACACAGCAAAAGAAATTTTACAAAGTGGGAGTGCTGCACGTATTAACGCTCTCTCCCCTTCTGAAAAATATGATGCCATTATCGGTGATGTTACAGGCTCATTAACTAAAGCAATGTGGGCGGAGGGGCAATCATATTACGACCGATTTGGCAAAGTCGAAACATGGATGGGAATATGTCACGGCTGGGCTCCCGCAGCTTATATGTTAGATCGACCAACGAATGCCATTACCCTTACTACTCCTGATGGAAGAACCCCTATCGATTTTTATCCTTCTGATATTAAAGCACTAGCAACACTACTATGGGCAAATACCCGTACACCATCTCGCTTTATTGGTGGTCGCTGTAATGATAAAAACCCTGATACTGATCCTGACAATGGACGTAATTTATCGGATGAATGTTTTGATACAAACCCTGGTTCGTGGCATATGGCGGTTGTAAATCAAATTGGCGTTTCCAAACGAAGTCTTGTTATTGATGCAACTTATGATTATGAAGTTTGGAATCAACCCGCTCTTTCTTATGAATATACTTACGTTAATCTTAAGACAAAACAAGTCACTAACAATTTGACTGAAGCCATTATTAATTTAGATGATTACGACAATGATCCTTTTTCACGCTATCGTAGTCATCGTGCTCAGCAGATAGTAGGGGTAGCAATGGATTTTGACTATATGGTTGAAACATTACCCACAGCCGATAATACTGATGCTCCTAGTAAAGATGCTATTCATACAGCCCGCTATCTCTATGATTTAGAAATTGATGCAGAAGGAAAAATTATTGGCGGGGAGTGGCGTACAAATATACATCCAGATTTTCTATGGACACCTATCCCAGAAGGAAGAGCAATAACTGCATTTGAAGATCAAGCAAACGGCACATGGTTAAAAACTAACAAACCTTTACCTGATAGCTGGCAACTAGCAGCAATACAAGCATCTTCCCAACAGAGTGCTCCGCTGGCTAAGATTGTAGAACAGCTTATTGTATTCTCGAATTCATAAAATAGCACTGATAATACAGATACTGGAAATACGATAAGCAAGCCATAAGAT
>JALVDG010000145.1 GCA_027009095.1 Thiotrichaceae bacterium | reverse complement strand
AATCACTGACTTTACTATCCCGCCTCTTTGGATTTGTGCCGATGCCTCTCATTCTGAAGTATTAGAAAGTGCAGGAATAAATCATCCTTGGTGTACAGGTATTATTAGTTTAGCAAGTGACGATACCGTCAACTTAACAGTTGCTATTGTTGCTCAACTATTAAATCCAAATGTACGTCTTATCTCACGAGCTGAAACTCCAGAAGCAGAGGCAAATATACTGTCTTTTGGTGCAAATGAGGTTATTAATCCTTTTGAAACCTTTGCTTCACACTTAGCATTAGCACTACATTCTCCTAGTCTATCAAGTTTATTTGAGTGGATGACTGCTCCTCCTGGTGAGCCTATTACAGAGCCTGTTTTTCCTAATCATGGAATGTGGATAATTTGTGGTTTTGGGAAATTCGGAGAAGCTTTATATGAGCATCTTAGTGAAGAAGGTGAGGACTTACGAATTATTGAAATGGATAGAAATAGGCGTAATGTTCCTTCTGGCAGTATTACAGGACGTGCAACCGAAGCATCAACGTTAAAAAAAGCAGGAATTGAGTCAGCCGTAGGCATTGTTGCTGGTACGGAAAATGATGCTGATAACTTATCTATATTAATGACTGCACATGAGATAAATAATGATTTATTTCGTGTCGCAAGACAAAACGAAGATCATAATCATCATGTATTTCATGCCGCTGATTTAGATTTATTAATGCAGCGAGGCAGAGTCGTTGCAAATAAAATATTTGCACTTATTCGAACACCATTGCTAGGCGACTTCCTACGAATTATCTCACGCTTTAATAATGAGAGAGCTAATGAGTTAGTCAGCAGAGTAATTGGTGTAACCGATAATGATATGTTGGAGTTATGGGAAGTTATACTGTATCCCGATAGAGCCCCCGCTCTCTGTTCAATGCTAGATAAGGGTCATCAAATATTAGTGGGTGATTTATTACGGGAGCCTGTTAATCGCTGTAAAACTGTTTCAGCCGTTCCACTATTTTTAAAACGGGGAGAGGGCAATGTTATTTTACCTGAGTCGAACCGTATATTACGCCTTGGTGACAGAATTTTGATGTGTGGAACCCTAGGAGCACGTAAGTATATGAATGTCATTAGCCATAATATGAATACTTTGGGCTATGTTTTGACAGGTGACGATATACCTGATGGTTATATTTGGCGATGGTTAAAATCAAGAAAAAAGACAAAGGTTAAGAGTTGATTAGCGGTGTTACAAAACTTATTAAATCAGTTAGATTCAGTTGCTTATATAATATTAACGGTTAATCTTTTTTTATTGATCTTTGCTAGTCAGATACTTAGATTAGTTTATTCTGAACCAGATAAAGTTCCTTCATTCTCTCGTAAGATAATGACGTTTCGGGCATTAAACTTACTAATTATTGTGGTTTATGGCTACTACCTCTTCTATCAAAGTAAAGATGAACAAGCATTAGGCATTAAGCTGGTTGCTGTTTTAGCGATTATTTACCTCGCTTATTTATTAATGCACTTAGTACATTTTATCATTGTGCGTCAATATGGAAAAGTGCGTACCATAGAGGGGAAAGAACGCGAAACACCAACACATAAAACCCGTTTACTGAGTGTTTTTAGTAGTATATTTATTGCAATAATAGCATTAATAGGCACGATTCATTTTTTAGGGCTTAACTCTTTATTAGAAACAGGAGGAGTCATCGGTTTTATAGGAGTCTTTCTTGCCCTTACCTCATCTATTTGGGCACCCGATATTTTCCATGGCATTATTATTTTGAACAGTGACATGCTATCAGAAGGTGATGTTGTAGAGTTACAAGATGCCAGCAGTAGTCCAATTATTGGTATCGTATATCGCACTAAAATATTTCATACCGTTATTTTAAATAAAGTAAATAACCATCGTATTATGATACGAAACTCCCGTTTGCGTGATCTAATAATCCATAATTTATCTAAATTTGCTTCCGCAAAAGGCTTACGAGAAAAAATAAGTTTCAAAATAGGCTACGATAGTAAGGTCTCTGATATTGAATGCATGTTTTCAGAGGCTTATGAAAAGGCTAAAAAAGATGCTGATATTTCTTTTGAACGTCAATATGAGATGGAGCTAGCAATAGACGATACAGGTGATCATGCCGTCGTTTGGTCGCTTTATTATTATACCAAAGAAGTAGATGAGTTAATTTCTATACGACAAAAAATGATAAAAATAGTCTATAAGACATCCATCGAACATAATATTTCACTGGCTACCCCAATGACTTATATGTCAATTCCAGTAAATAACAGTCCTGAATCCAAAAACATGTTACAGATTCAGGAGAATACAGAATAAAACCTATTAATGAATAACTGAGGACAAGTTAATGAGTCGGAAATATAACTTTAGTGCAGGCCCTGCGATGATACCGCAAGAAGTATTAGCACAGGCCAGTCATGAAATGTTGGATTGGAATGGTAGTGGTATGTCGGTGATGGAAATGAGTCATCGTGGTAAAGAATATATGTCCATTGCCGCTGAGGCTGAGGCTGATCTACGTGATTTAATGGCAATACCAGATAACTATAAAGTGCTGTTTTTACAAGGTGGAGCAAGTAGTCAGTTTTCTGCTATACCAATGAATTTATTGCGAGGTAAAGATACAGCTGATTATGTTAATACAGGGGCATGGTCAAAAAAAGCAATCACAGAAGCAGGAAAGTATTGTGATGTCAATGTAGTTGCTACAGGTGAAAATAGTCATTTTATGTCAATTCCTAGTGTTGAATCCTGGAATTTAAATAGCGATGCAGCTTACGTGCATTACACCCCAAATGAGACGATTGCAGGTGTAGAGTTTCACTCTATACCAGAGGTTGGTGATGTGCCTTTAGTGGCGGATATGTCATCGACTATCTTGTCACGTCCTATTGATGTTTCTAAATTTGGGTTGATTTATGCAGGTGCACAGAAAAATATTGGTTCTGCGGGTTTAACCATTGTGATTGTGCGTGATGATTTAATCGGTGACACCATCGAAGGTACGCCTACAATGATGGATTATGCAATACAAGCTAAGGCTGATTCCATGTATAACACCCCTCCAACCTATAGTTGGTATATAGCAGGTTTAGTCTTTAAGTGGTTAAAAGACAAAGGTGGTCTTGATGAAATGGCTGAAATTAATAAACGTAAAGCAGATAAATTGTATGCCGCGATAGATGCTTCTGATTTCTATAAGAACCCTGTTGATATTGATTGCCGATCATGGATGAATATCCCTTTCACCCTAGGTAATTCAGATTTAGATGATGATTTTATCGCGCAAGCTGCTGAAAATAACCTCGTAACACTTAAAGGACACCGTTCAGTCGGAGGAATGCGAGCAAGTATCTATAACGCCATGCCAGAAGAAGGTGTAGATGCTTTGATCACCTTTATGGCAGATTTTGAAGCAAAGTATGGCTAATAGTTGTAACTAACTGATGTTACGCAATCACTCTGTAAAATATCAGCGAAGGTTTTCGTAGCCCTTTTGAATTTAGGTTCTTTTGTTTCTTCTAAGGGCTACGACTTACTTTCTTTTGCGTCGCCAAAAGAAAGTAAGCAAAGAAAAGGCGACCCAGCTAACCGCTTACTCCTGCGCTTTACCCA